>NZ_JAUBTF010000007.1:0-159187 GCF_036702355.1 Microcoleus sp. D3_18_C4 | reverse complement strand
GCCCGAAAACCAAGATTTAGGTATTGTTAAATCTCAACGAAAGCCCAATGTTAAGTTAATTGTTGCACCTTTCCCTGCTCGACAGCGAGGCCTGGAGCAATTTTTCTTTGACACATCTTCTCAAATCCCCTTGACAACTGCCATACAGGCTTAACTTGTTACCAATGGGGGATGGAGGGCGATCGAATGCGAGTGGGAGAATCAGCATGAAAATTTCTGTCTCATCAACTGGGTAGCTCAATTGATTATCCGTGTTTTGACATTCTCATCAACTGGGTAGCTCAATTGATTATCCGTGTCTTGACATTTGAATGCGGTAATTTGAATCCCCTCAAGTTATAATTTTGTTAGGCTTTGCCTAGGACAATTGTTAATTTACTGCATAACAAATAAATTCGCTGCGATATAATGCCATGATAAAAACATTCCAAGATCCAGATATTATTGTGACCAGTCAAGATGGCGAATATCTAATGCTTGTTGAGGTAAAAAAAATCAAACACATCAGTATCGCTAAAAGTGCTATTGAACAGCTTAAACATACTATGGCATCTATTGGTTGTTCAGTTGGACTTGTCGTAGCTGGTGAGCGTGTGATTCTCCTCCGGGACTCCTTAGAAAAGTATAATGGTGAGTCAATTTATGTAGTTGGTGAAGCGCAACTTCCAGATTCTTTGCTACCACCTGCAGATGAGCAATGGAAGGGAAACCCTGCGAGTGAGTTTGAATCGCGAGTTCAGCGATGGCTTGAGAAACTGAAGCTGACTGCCAGTATGGACAACTTGCCAAATGACTTAAGAAACCTACTTGGCGAACAAATAATCAGCCTTCTCCGAATTGGCGAAGTGAGGGCTGCTGGCCCTAGATGGAGTAAGAGTGTAAAGTGAAACCCAAAGCAGTTTTAGTGGAAACAAATTGGGTAGTGGATGTTATTGCTCCAGCACACTTGCAAAGTCCACAGGCTATTCAGTTGCTCCAACGTGCTCAGGCTGGTGAGTTTAAGTTATATGTGCCTGCAATATGCCTTACAGAAGCACGTGAAACCGTACCTCGAAGGTTTTCCCCACGCTCTCGCTCTGATGATTTACGCAAATTTGTGAGATGGGCAACAGATGAAGGTCGAGTGACCGCTGAGGATGCGGATGCAGCACGTCGGGTATTTGCTCTATTTGATGGATTAGTGGCAAATGAACTGACGAAAGTTTCAGAACGATTGAATGACTTAGCGAACCATCCTAGTCTCAACGTCTTTCCGCTTTCAGAGCCAATGCTGGAGCGCCAAATATCTATCGGTGCAATGGATGATCTCTCCCTTAAACCCTATGACTTAGCTGTTTTGCCTGCTGTGATAGTTAAATCTGAAGAATTACAGGCAGAGGGGCATCCCTGGGTTGGTTTCTGTGAGCTAGACTCCGATCTTCAACCGTGGAACAAATCCGGTGCCCGGAAACGTGTTCTTAGCGATCTCTACGATGATGTCCGAATATTCGTGTACGCAAACTTCCTACTAGAAGATGTAAGTGAGCTTCCCCATAGTTGGACTACTTCAATTTAGCAATTACTACCTAACTATTATTAGGATGAAAGTTTCCGCATCATACTCGAAATAATACCGCTTCTACTGAATCCTATCAACTCAATCCCGCAATAATATTGACGCTCATAGCGAGAATCGCGGTGTTAAAAAAGAACGATAGCACACTGTGAAAAAGCACGAGGTACCTCGTGGAACGAGAAGTGATCAGCACGTCTGCAACTTGGCAAGTCATGCCAATACCAAAGGAGAAATATAAAAAATCTTTGTAATCTGGTTCCTCGTCTCCCGGAAAATCCAAACCCCCCGCCTGCAAGTAGCTGCCGTGCTGCTTGCTGCGGTTTTTGTAGTAGCTGCGGGCATAGTGCATCGTGAAGATAGTGTGCACCTGCATCCAAGAGCCAACAATTGTAAGAACAGAAAGCCCCAAGTGCAGAAATAGCAAATTCGGCGACAGGCCTTTGGTATCGCGCAGCAGAAAGAAAATGGCTAACAAGCTAGCAAAAGCGGCTGCCACGATCGTACTTAAGATTGTTAAGCGGCCAGCGTCCAACTGCTGAGCGTGGTGGCGCATCATTTCGGGAGTGCCTTGCAGCATCAGCATCCAAGTCAAAATCAGAAAACTGACCGCGCCCGCGTTCCAAATGCACAGCGTCCGAGTCAGGGGGAGATAGTCAGGTGGCAGCAACACAGCAACTGCCATAGCAAAGAGAAAAGACACAAACACGCGGTGCCGGACGCTCCAGACCCAGTGCATTTTAGATTGGGAAACATTTTTCACAATAATCTACTGTAATTTAGGCACAGTCAGGGTTAGAAAATCTCAACTACTGCCATCTTCGCAGGAACTCCCAAAAAATAGGTATGAATTGGTAACACCCAGCACAGGCAGGATTTTTCATGCCTTTCGATAGATCGATCGACCTCAACCTTCTAGGTACAGTGGGAGAAAATATAAATTGTGGCTTGAAATTATGGCATCCTCCCAACCGCTCAAAGGCATTGAATTGATCGACTGCGCCAAAGCTAACGCCCAACAAGGAATCGCCACAGCCGCGAAGCTTTGTGGCTACGGAGGCGACCTCAACACCTTCGAGCGGGAACTGAAAAAGGCTTGCCAAGACATCGGCGTCGAAGTCAAGGAATTGAGCGATTTGATTACGGATCAGCAGATGATGAAACAAGGAATGGGTATTGAAGTCGCTCCAGATACTCCCTCAGAACTCTAGGCTCAATCTCCACCGCACCAGTTTTAGAGCTAAGATTGCCCTGACACCAGTATTTTGAGTCTGCTAGCTGAGGCAGGCTAGAATGTTTTGCATGGGAGCTTCCGACTTTTGGCAGGAGTCGCGTTTTCTCCCGCGAAGAGGGTGCTTTCTGGAGGGTGCACAGATTGTTAGGAGGACTGTCGTGTCAGATCAGCAAGACCGAATTATGCGTTTGTTTATAGAGGAGGCTAAGGAGCACCTCGATACTCTAGAAAATGGTTTAGTGGATTTAAAGTCCACGATGAAAGACCCCGAAAGCGTCCAAGAGATGTTTCGAGCCGCCCATTCCGTGAAAGGAGGGGCGGCTATGCTGGGCTTAGATAGTATTAAAACAACCGCTCACCGCTTGGAAGATTGTTTTAAGGTGCTCAAGGACGGGCCCGTCAAGCAGGTTGACCAAACGGCAGAATCCCTCTTTTTAAAGGGAGTTGATACGCTTAAGGACTTGCTGGGGCGACTGGAGGGGCCTTTCGGCTTGAGGAATGAGGAGGGAGAAAAACTCGTGCAGCAGGTGATGCCTGTTTTTGCTCAACTCGAAACTCACCTCAATAAATTGGCGTCGGGCAAAGTGCAGGCTGCTGCTGGGTCTAGTACCCGCGCCGCTCCAACAGCGGGCGCTGTGCCGGCGAATTTTGCTGTTGAAGTGATGACTTTACTCAAAGAAATGTTGCAGGTCTTCAAGCAGAAAGAATCGGCTGCTAGTCGCTCTGAGTTGACGGATGTGTGCGTTCGCCTCTATAAGTTGGGAGGTAAAATAGAGACTTGGCAAAATTTAGTAAAAACAGCTAGAGCAGCGATCGTTAATCCCAAAAACTCTTATAAAGTCTTAGCTCCGTTGATTATCAAAGAACTCAAGGAAGCTGGCGATTTAGTACAAGTGGGGAAAGTCAAGACGATCGTTCCGAGTAAAAATTTGCTACTTTTGGCAGCAAGCCCAAAACCAGCAGCCCCAGCAGCCCCAGCAGCCCCAGCAGCCCCAGCAGCCCCAGCAGCAGCCTCGAAGCAAGTAGCTCTTCCAGCCGAACCGAAGGCGGTAGTCAAGCTTTTGCTCAAAACTTTCAACAAAAAGCAACTCTCGGAAATCGCCAAGTTACTGGTTAACGCCATCAAATCCTCGAACTAGGATGTGTGGCAGTAGAAGATAGAGTTGAGCAGCAACTCGAAAAAATTCACTCAGTCGAGATTTTTGCCCTCTACCTTCTACTGTTGGGCAAGCCTGCGTTAGAATTAGTGGATATGTAGGCGTGCAATGTTGTACCAGAATTAAAAATCGAGCAGGCTTTATAAGGCGGTAGCTGTGAAACCAATTCGTTCATTAGAAGATGCTTTAAACCGCTGTCAGGCGATGGGAATGCGCTTGAGCCGCCAGCGTCGATTTATTCTAGAACTTTTGTGGGAGGCAAAAGAACACCTCTCCGCTCGCGAAATTTACGATCGCCTCAACAAACAAGCGCATTCGATTGGTCATACTTCTGTCTATCAAAATCTAGAAGCTTTGTCGAGAGAAGGGATTATTGAGTGCATAGAACGCTCGGAGGGACGCTTGTACGGCAACGTCAGCGACTCTCACTCTCACGTCAATTGTCTTGATACGGCTCAGATTCTAGACGTTCATGTGGAATTGCCGATCGAATTGATCGAACAAATCCAACAGCAAACTGGTGTCAGAATTGTAGACTACCGGATAGATTTCTACGGATATCGATCTGCCGAGTCCGCCACGGAAGCATCGAGTGTCAGCGATACGCCAAAGGCTTCGTAACGGATAAAGCAGCGGCTGTTGGAAGCAAAACTGATATTTGTACTGGGTCGATAGGTGGTATAAAATGATTTAAGTATTTAGCTGGGTTCGATCGGTTTTTTTGCCGTCGCCAGCCGGAATTTGGCACAGTCGAAAAAAAATGAAAACAGAAAAATGAAACTCGATCGACAAGTTTGGCGATCGGGAATAAAATTTACGACTAAACCAAAAAAGTCATTTCTACCCGCTACACGTAAAAGTGTAGACCAAATCCGGCTGTAGTACCCCTTTATTTTAAATCGGCTTGGAGTAGACGAAAGCTAGTGTAATTGCGGTTTCAACCGCTGAGTCTGATCAGGTAATTTCTGACCCGGATTTAATATTAGACCTTAGTTTAATCGCTCCCCCAATTCATCTGTAGAGTCAAATCTAAAATCTAAAATCTAAAATCTAAAATCTAAAATTGATCGACTGACGGGGCTTTATACTGTTTTTTCTGCCAAACAGCCCCGGAATCTGTCAATAACTGTTTGATAACTGGTATGATTTACGTGCTTCGAGAGCCTAAAATACTCGGAAGCAACCAGTGGGGCTGGACACGAACCTCACTATAAAACGCCGTAGAGGGAAAGATGGCCAGTACCTTGAAGGAAGTTCTCGATCTCCTTAACCGGAGTCAGAAGCCGACATCACAATCTATGATTTGATGGGGGAGTGTCACGTGAAGAGTGCGCATTACAGGACAGGCTGAAGTAATGGCGAGACGACAATCTGACCAATTCCACACACCACCGCAATACAACCCATCCCTCAAACCGACGGCACAGTTCAGTGCAGAGGCGACAGGCGATGCGAGTTCCTCAGTAACGGCGCTGCCGACCGAGGGGAAAAGAACTTTTTGGCAGTGGCAGCTAATCTGGCTGAGTCTCCTGGTGGGATTTGGAGTAACCGGTGCCGCTGCATTTCTGTGGTTACTGACGATGCCGCCGCCGCCCAATTGCCAGCAACTGTCGCCGTTGGCGGCGGACGGAGAGCGACTTTACTGCGCTCAGCAAGCCGCTAAGTCGGGCAAGCTAGAACAGCTAGAATCGGCAATGGCACTGGTGCAGGCTTGGCCGAAAGAACATCCGCTATACTCGCAAGGTCAACATTTGATAGGGGAATGGTCGAAAGCCATTCTGGGATTTGCCAGGGCAAAAATTGAGAGGGGCGATTTGAAAGGCGCTCTGGAGATTGTGGCGAAAATTCCGAAAACCAGTCCGTCTTACCCAGAGGTACAGGAGGCTGTGACTGCTTGGGAAAAAAATTGGCAGGAGGGCCAAAAACTCTACGATACAGCCCTAGCAGCTTTAAAAAGTGAGGATTTAAGGAAGGCTTGGGATTATGCTCAAGCTTTGTTCAAGCTGGAAAATGTTTTCTGGAGTCAAAAGCGGTACAACGAGCTGATCCAGCAGATTTCTTTGGAAAGAAACGGCTGGCAGCGCTTGGAAGAGGCTAGAGATTTGGCGAAGGACGGAACTCCGCAAAAGTTCGCTGAGGCGATCGTCCTGGCTCGCAAAATAGACTCGCAGCTTTTTGCCCGCGCTAAAGCTGAGAAGGAAATTGAGGGCTGGAGCCGGACTTTGCTGGCAATGGCTACTAAGCGGTTGGGGGCGAAAGACCTGCCGGGGGCGATCGAGGCTGCTTCTGTTGTGCCACAGGATTCGCTACTATTTGCGGAAGCTCAAGATTTGATGCAGTTGGGTAGAGCTCAGGCAGTGACGTGGAATCAGTCGATATCAACTCCGCTGCCACAACACATTTTTAGCTTGCTCGAAGGGCAGGGGGCTGCTAGCCAAATAGCTCCGGGTCGCCCTCTGTACAAGCAAGCTCAAGTTCAAATTGAAAATTTGCAGGTGCAGTTTCAAGATTTGCTGCGGCTGCAAGTGGCTAGTACGATCGCTAGTGTCGGTCAGATAGGAACGTTTGGACTCGCGATCGAGCAAGCGCAAACCATCGGACTTAAGCAGCCACGGCGCGTTCACGCTCAAACTTTGGTGGCTGCTTGGCGTCGGGAAATTCAGCGGATCGAAGACCAATCTTTTCTGACTTTGGCGAAGCAGTTGGCAGAACCGCAAACGGTTGAAGGACTCAAGGGCGGCATGGCTCAGCTACTCCTGATATCTCAAAACCGCCCCCGCAGGATAGAAGCGCAAACTCTCTTGGCTCAGTGGACGAAACGCATAGAAGTTATTCAAGATCAGCCTTTTTTGGATGAAGCGATCGCCCTGGCGAAGCAAGGAAAACTTAGTGCTGCTATTGAAAAAGCTTCGCAAATTAAGAGCGGTAGGACTTTGTACGCCAAAGCTCAGGATAATGTCTATCAGTGGGTGAGCGAACTGCAAGTTGCTCAAGACAGACCGATTCTCGATCGAGCTGCGGAATTGGCATCTCAAGGCAGTCTAGGAGCGGCGATCGATACGGCTTCCCAAATCGGTTACGGTAGGGCGCTGTATTCAGAGGCTGCAGGTGCGATCGGGCGCTGGAGTGCTGAACTCAGAGCCAACAGTGCGCCGCCGCCGGAACCCGCTCGCGAGTACGCGCCGGAACCCGCTCGCGAGTATGCGCCAGCTCCGCGACAGGAGGAGTACGCGCCAGCTCCGCGACAGGAGGAGTACGCGCCAGAACCAGAGCCTTACTATCCGCCTGCGAGAGAAGAGGCCCCGGCTCCGGAACCTTACTATCCGCCTGCTAGGGAGCCGGAACCTTACTATCCGCCTGCTAGAGAGCCGGAACCGGAACCTTACTATCCGCCCGCGCCAGAGCCGGAACCTTACTATCCGCCCGCGAGAGAAGAGGCCCCGGCTCCGGCTCCGGCTCCGGAACCTGCTCCTCCGGCTCCGGCTCCGGAACCCGCGCCGCCCTCGATTCCTGAATCGGCTGGGCCTCCTGATGCTAATTTGCTCCCGGAGTAATTGGGTTTTCGCACGATCGCTCTCTAAAATCTCAAATCTAAAATCAAGTGAGTAATTTCCAAGTGCTGACGATCGAGGGCGACCCCATTTTCCGGCTGGGGCTGCGAGTTGCTTGCGAGCAGTATCCAGACTTGCAAGTTGTTGCAGAGATTTCAACCGCAACCGAGGCTTTGCGGGTTCTCGAAGCTCGCTCGATCGACTCGGTAGCAGCCAAGAAGCCCGCAGATTTGGTAATTTTGGCTGTTGAGACCCTAAATTTGCGATCGGGTCAAATAGAGGCGGTGGCATTTTGTCGCGAACTCAAAACTTTGTACCCCAACCTGCCCCTGTTGCTGCTAGGCGGGCCGCTGACACCGGAGCTGTTGGCCCAGGTACAGGCGGCGGGTGCGAATGGCTATTGCCCTAAAGGTACAGATATTTCCTTGACAATCGAAGCTATTCGCGCTGTGGCATCTGGTCTCACTTATTGGGCGACGGATACGGCAGCTAACTCGGAAATAGAACTAAATGCAGCGGTGGTTAAAACAGTAGAAAACTACGCAGCAATTGCAGATAAAAATGCAGATAATTCGACAATTGATACGCCAGTACACAAAAAAATGCTGGCTTATTTTTATCGTTCTGGACTACGGGAAATAGATGCAACTTTGGCGGTGGTCCAAGCTGATTTGCAAGAGTTCAGAGCCGCAGCTCCCACAGATTTGCCCTCTATTGTAGATGGGGTTGTACTCAGCGGGCGCCGCAGAGAATTGCTCGCAGCTCGTTGGATTGTCAGTCAGTTATTATTTGAAGAAAAAGGGGAGAAGGAAGAAGGAAGAAGGAAGAAGGAAGAAGGAAGAAGGAAGAAGGAAGAAGGAAGAAGGAAGAAGGAAGAAGGAAGAGGGGAGAAGGCAGAGGCAGAAGGAAGACGGGAGAATTTGTTGAATAATTCTCAATCGCAATTAACGAATTCCCAAGTTTCGGCTGAATCTTTGGTGGTTGCAACTAATTGGCAAGGTAGCTTGTTTGACTCGGCGGCAGCTAAATTGCAGTTTGATTTGGTGAATTTGACTGGCTTGCCTTTGGAAATCGATATTTTGCGATCGCCCAAAAAGCGTGAATTGATGAGTTCCATTCTGCGGAAGTTAAAGGATTTGCTGGAAGAATTGCGCTTTTCGCAAGTGCAGCAAACTCAATTGTCGCAAAAAATGCCTGCTATTTTACGGGATTTATGGCAGGCGACAATCATAGATTATTTTGGCAGATACTATACACTGCAAACGGAAGAAAATCTGGTTTTTGATGGCAGTCAAGCCAGCTTAAAACTGGAAGAAAGCCAAGGGGGAAGTGCTGCTTATCTATTGGCAGGCAGCGGCGTAGAAGTTGTGCCGATGCTGCTGGCAGATGCTGATGTAGTTGCAGCAGAAATCCTTGATAAAATACCGATGACAGTTGATTTTTTTGCACATTTGCTATTTGAAATTCCTCTAACTGTTGACAATATTTCTTGTGTTGCTGGCAGCCCGGCAGCAATGCAGCGAGCTGAAGCTTTGTTGGAAAATTTGGCAATTCAAGTTGCTAGCGGAGTGGTACAGCCTCTACTAAATAATTTGGCAAATATTGAAGAAATTAAGCAAATTTTTTACGATGGTAAGTTGATTTCGACGCGAGAAATTGAGCGGTTTCGGAATGAGTTGTCGTGGAGATATAGCTGGGATAGATATTTTGTGGAACCGAAAGCTATTTTTGAAAGCAGGTTTTGGCTGTTTGTTTTGGGCGATTCTGGAATTAAGAAAATTTCTATTTATGCTCCAAGAAATCTGGAGTTAGCACAGTTGTCTGGGTGGCAGTTAGCCTTGACTTTGGTGCTGGAAACCAGGGATGCGATCGCACCTAGAGTTCGCGCGGTTATTTCGCTGTTGGGTGCTGGGGTTGTTTACGTTTTGACTCAGGTTATAGGGCGGGGAATTGGTTTGATCGGGCGGGGAATTATCCAGGGGATTGGTAATTCTTTGCAAGATAGCAAGTTTGGGAAAAATGGATAACTGGGAATTGGGCATTAGGAATGGGGGATCGGGCATTGCTAATTGATAATATTGATAATTGGGCATTGGTAGTGATATTATAGGTAGGATAGATATGAGATGTGACACCATTCTCAATAACCTGTAGGGGCGGGTTTTTCCAACAATATTTGGTTGAGATCGATAGTCTCATAAACCCGCCCCTGCCCAACGGTAAATCGCGGTCGATAGACCGGATTGGATATAACTTACTGCTATAGGGTTGACTTTTTATGAGTATTATGATACCGATAGATGCCGATCGCATAAACAGTTTAGATTTGTCTCCGGTGCGGAGTGTGATTGAAAAGTGGCTGACCGAAGGAGCGATCGCCCAAAACGAACAACAGCTACAATTTGAAATTGAGTATCCCCGCGAAGAGTTAGATCCGCGAGAAATTTCGGAAATTCCCGAAGTGCGGCTGTGGTTTATTCGCTTAGATGCTTGTTATCCTTGGCTGCCATTTTTGCTGGATTGGAAAGCAGGAGAATTGGCGCGCTATGCCGCGATGTTGGTGCCGCACCAGTTCCACCGCACCCAAGGTATTCAGTACAATCCTGAAGCTTTGGAAATGTTTTTGATGAACAAAATTTTTGTGTTGACTGATTGGTTTAATCAGCAGGGAATTCCCAGTAAATCGAAGTTGATGGCGATGTCGCAGATGTTTGGTTATGATTTGGAGGATGCTTTTTTTGATGTGATCGTGCCGCACCAATAAGCGATCGCACCAATAAGCTGTAAGTAAGCCCACCTAAATTGTATTTTTTGGGCGGGCGGGACGCCCAACCCCTACTCCCCACAAAAATTCGCTCAAACTTGACTGTAAAATTTAGATGCTTCACACTATTGTGGGATGGGCTTCTCGCCCAAAAAGGCATAACATTGCGTACCCCACAAATAGCGTGGTAAGCCCTCTTCACAATTTTCTCAGAATTGAGAGTTACTTTAAATAAACAACGATCGCCCGATTCAATCGATCGAGGAAATTTACCATGAAAACAGATTACCTCATCGTCGGCAGTGGTTTATCAGCACTGGTTTTCGGAGCTTTGATGGCAAACTCCGGCAAAACCGTACACATCCTCGAAGCTCACGAACATCCCGGAGGCTTTGGTCACACCTTTACGATGGCCAACAAATACACGTTTAATGCCCAATTCCATTACGTTTGGGACTGCGGCGAAGGACATACAGTCAATCGAGTTCTCAAAAAACTCGGTCTCGATCGAGATGTCACCTTTGAACGGTACGATCCGAATGGCTACGACCACATGAGAATGCCTGGGTATGCGCTCGATATTCCCTCGGAACCAGAGGAACTGATCCGGCGATTGTCGGCGCTGTTTCCCGAAGCGAGCGAGAGAATTCGCCAATTCGTCAACGAAGTCGAGAAAACCGGCGAGGGACTCAGAAAACTCGCTCCTCCCGTCAAACCAATCGAATTGCTCAAAAATTTCGGTGACGTATTCTGTGCTGTCCAACACCTCAACAGTACACTTCAGGACGTTTTCGACAAGTTCCAACTCCCGCAAGCCGCCCAAACCTTATTAGCCCTGCAATGGCCGGACTTTTTGCTGCCTCCAAATCAGCTTTCTTTCTATGCTTGGATTGCCTTGTTTAGAGGCTATCAAGAAGGCGCATTTTACCCGACGCAGCATTTTGAAGATGTCATCAATTCTTTAGTTAAAGTCATTGAATCGAACGGGGGGAAAGTTCGACTAAACCATGAAGTCACGAATTTTAGGGTGACAAACAGAACAGTAACTGGTGTTGAAGCGATGGATTTGACCACCCATCAAACCCATGAATTCACGGGCGACACGGTGATTTGCAACCTTGACCCGAAAAGAGCAGCCAAAATGATTGGAGAGGAACTGTTCTCTAAAAAAGTGCGGCGGAAACTCAACTATGAGTATTCTGCATCTAACTACATGGTGTACTGCGTTGTCAAAGATATAGATCTCCGAGACTATGGATTTGGCAAGTGGAATACGTTTCATACGGAACACATGGATCTGAATGAAGCCTTTGCTCAAATGTATGAGCAAAATGATTTTTCTCGTCCGAGCTTTGCAATTACAACGCCAACTTTACTGACGGAAGCGCGGCGGGATTGTCCAGAAGATTGTCAAATTGTCGAATTTCTGACTGTTGCTAATTACAGCTATTTTAAACAGCTTTGGGAGACGGATCGCAAAGCTTACAGACAGAAGAAACAAGAAATTCTGGATTCGATTTTAGATGTTGTGGAAAAACACTATGTTCCGAATTTCCGCAAACACATGGTCTTTCATGTTACCGGAAGTCCAACGACTAACGAGCGCTTCTGCTGGTGTCCTAACGGTAATTCCTACGGTTCCACCCTGACGCCGCGCAACATGGGAGTCGATCGACTAAATCATGAAACATCCCTCAACAATTTCTATTTCTGCAACGCCTCTTCGGGCTATCCAGGCTTTGCACCGACATTTTGGACGGGGGCGCTGCTTTATCAACGTTTATCCGGCGATGCGATTTTAGGCTAAGGAAAATTAGCAATTGGTTATTTTCCTGTTTCTCTCATTCCTTGGCAAAGCCAAGGAATGAATTTCACTCTTGCTCTGCCTACTCTTAAAAATCTCTCGTTTCTGCTCTCATTATCTCGTTCATTGGCTCTGCCAAGGAATGAATTTCTGGAGGCTCTGTCTCCTCTTAAAAATGACGAGGCATAGCAAGACTGAAATGCGTTTCCAGGTTCTACCTAGAAACGATAATTTCTTCCTTCTTCCTTCTTCCCGACATCCGTTACATCCGTTACATCCGTTACATAATCCGTTGCCGAACTTCCTTCTTCCCGACATCCGTTACATCCGTTACATCCGTTACATAATCCGTTGCCGAACTTCCTTCTTCCTGACATCCGTTACATCCGTCGAGCGAATCCGTTGCCGAACTTCCTTCTATCAATCTAGGAGTGAACTATGAGAATTGCAATTGTTGGGGGCGGAGCCAGTGGTATGGCAGCAGCCTACTGGCTCGATAAACAGGGGCATCACGTCACTGTGTGGGAAAGTCAGCCAATTTTAGGCGGACACATTCGGACGCTGAACAAAAATGTTGTACCCAATCAATCTGAGTGCAATGAAATATTAGAAAATGGGGTGCTAGAATTTCCCACTGTATTTTACAATTTCGTGGCTTTTATGCAGGAGCTAGGGGTTGAATTAGAGCCAGTGCAGATTGGTTCCGCGCTGTTTTTTAAAGATGGCACCCACTTTTTGTCTGCGGTATCTATCCGAAAGAATTTCACCGGAATCCAACGACTGATCGAGTATTTGCGACTTGATAGTCTCTACGCTCGTTCGGCTGGATTTATTTTAAAAATGCGGTTTGCTAAACAGCACGATTTCTACGATGTACCGCTTTCGGAGTCTTTGAAAAGCTCGTGCATCCGCAATTATTGGCTGAAGTTGCTGACGATGTACAGCTACTCGATACCGTTTGAATTGCTCGACAATTTCCCGGCAGAATTAGCGATGCCTGTTTTGCGCGAATATGCCTCGGTCAACTGGGTGAGGATTAAAGGCGGGGTGTATTCTTACATTGAAAAGATTTTGGAGCGATTTAAGGGCGATATACGGCTAAATGTGGAGATTGCCAATATTTTTAGAAGCGCGGATGCTGTAAAAATCTTGCTTTCTGATGGGGAAATCCAGGAATTTGATAAGGTGGTTTTTGCGATGCCACCCGATCAAGTTATGAGGCTGTTGTCTGATCCGACGGAGGCGGAAACGAAGCGGTTTTCGGCGTGGAAAGCCAATTATGCAACCACTGTACTGCATTCGGATACATCGATGTACGATCGCTACGGCATCCGTAAGTTATCAGAATTTGATTTTTTCGAGACGGAGAAGGGATGGGGATATAATGCGAGCTTGAATCAGCTTTGCGGCATCTCCTCGCCACGAGAGTACAGTTTAGCTTTTCAACTGGAGGAGTCGATCGCCCAAAAGCACATTATTCACATTCAGAAACATCATACGCCGCTGTACACTGTGGAGTCTTTTCGATATCGAGATGAAGTTATCGAGACTAATGGCGAGAACCACACTTATCATGCGGGAGCTTATTTGGGGGATGGTTTGCACGAAGGAGCCATTACCTCTGCTTTGCGAGTCGCGAAATTAATCGGGTGAACTCAATTGTGATGCTACAAACTCTCGCAAATATCAGTAAATTTCTTGCCGGTGCAACACTCTCACAAAAGTAATGATGTCTGCATCAAAAGTTAAACCCATGCGAGAGTCGTCCACTCGGATGCGAAATTAATTTTTGACCTTGCCTAAGCTGCGACACCACGTGCTGCAGTTAAGTAGACATCATTGCTCATAGATGGGGGCATGGTTGATCCGGCTAACTGAGTACCCTCAAAGTTGGCTCCCGTGAACGTTGCCCCGCTCAAGTCGGCTTCGCTCAAGTCTGCATAGCACAGCCTAGCCCAATCGAGGTTTGCCTGCACCAAAGAAACTCCCACCAGATTTGCCCGGGTTAAATCTGCTCCCATCAACTTGACGCCCCGCAACTGAGCCCCGCTGAGATTGGCAGCTAACAAGTTCGAGCCTTCCAGGTTTACCCCGTTTAGTTTGGCTTCGCTCAGGTTGACGCCATTAAGATCCGTCCTGCTCAGGTCGATGCCATTGATGTAAGCTTTCCTGAGATAGATGCCTGTTAGTTGAGCGCCAAAAAGCTTTGCACCGCTGAGTTTTGCCCCTCCGCAGTTGGCCCAGTTGAGGTTAGCTCCCGTGAGGTTAGCGCCCCGCAGATTGATGAATTGCAGGTCGGCTGTACACAAATTGGCGTTCCAGAGGATGGCGCTCCGCAGGTTGCTACCGATGAGTTGGGCGCCACTCAACTTTGCCCTGGGCAGTTTTGCTTTGACGAGGAAAGCTCCGCTGAGATTGGCTTTTGTAAGCTCTGCGTCTGCTAGTCTGGCTTGGCCCATTTTGGCAAAACTCAGATTTGCCCTGTAAAGGTTTGCGTCATTGAGTTCTGCTTTGGTGAGATGCGCCCGACTCAGGTTAGCTCCCGACAGGTTAGCCCTCGAAAGGTTGACGCCGACCAACATAGCTCCGCTGAGGTTTGCTCCGCTGAGGTTTGCCTCAGCAAAGTCTCTCTTTCCATTTTCGTACTCTTTGAGCAGCTCGGTTACTTCCATACTGGTCACATTCCTAATAGCCGAAATTTATTTAGAAATAAACACTCTTTATAAGTATTTTATCTCAAATGGAGCGGACGCGATCGCACTTTCAAGAAAGCTGAGAATCAACTTTATATTTATACATATACTTTGTGCTTTTTCCATAGTCCCGACCGTTTTGCACTCATAGTCTGAAACCCTTGATTTATCGTGAGTCTCTAGTCTACTTCGGCAACCGTGGCGATCGTACTGAGATCCGTGAAACCGTTATTCTCAGTAGGTAAGCCATCAAACACTGTCCGAAGAGTTAATCAATAGTAAAATTAATATTCTTGTTGTCCACTGTAACTAACACCTTTTTTAAACGGAGACTGCAAATTTGTTAGTTGTGTTTGCTTCAGGTGTCGCGAAGGCTGGCCTGGTCATAGATCCATATTTTATTTACTGTCATTTTACAGGAAAATTAGATGGGGAACAACAGCTTAATTAGGGAGAATTTTTCTCGGTTGTCTCGCAGCAGTTAGGCGATCGCGCTTTTCCATATTTCCTGGAGTCGATCGGGGTGAAAAGTAATTTCAGAAATTGTACTTCTGAGGAATTTATCGATATGCCTAACGGTAGAGGGGATTCGTTCAAAACCTAGCGGATAATATACTGCAGATGGTACAAAACTAACAGCGAGTAATATCTGTATAGGAGCACCCCCTCTACTGGCAGTTAGGCAAATGTGTCAATCTATGTTATGCTGAGTCAAAATTGAGGAAGAATCATGTCAAAAGAAAGAAAAAGCAACAAAGAAGTCAAAAAGCCAAAGAAACAACCTGATGGTGTTGCTAAGCCGAAGGATGACAAAAAAAATTATGGTAGCAGCGAGGGCCGCAAGTAGAGATACCTGCCACTCTTGGAATTGCGATTAATTTTGTTTAAGTTTTATTAGTATCAATTCTGAATAAATTACAATATCCTATTTTGGGATAATCCGAAAACAGGTTTATTATACCTAGGGTATATGCAGTGTTAAACCCAAAGTATAATGAAATCTGTTTTTAGCCATGAATATGAAACCTTCGGTAGCCGATCGAATTTAAGACCGTCTATTTAGAGTTTGTTGAAAAAAAATATAGTTCGATCGCCCAAATCTATCACAGCGATATCTCAGTAACTGCAATATTACCCTCAAAACACACGTCAACATCAGTCCCCGCCGCCCGATCGCGCGAGCCATATTCTCCCGCATAATAAAAGTATTCTCCCTCCATCCGGTAAACCACTGGCAGCGGCTGCGTCGAAGGCTGGCAAAACACAATTTCCGGTTCCGCACTTCCCGGCGCTAAATGCGGCAAATTCACATTCCAGAAACACCCCGACTTTAGTTCCCGGTTGAGCAAATCCGCCAACACTCGCGATGTCCAACGAGTCGCGACATCCCAGTCTATTTCGAGCGGCCTTTTAATCCGGTGGGAAATGGCGATGCCCGGAATACCGTGCATGGCTGCTTCGCGCACAGCCGCAACCGTACCCGAAATATACACGTCAACCCCCAAATTGCCACCCGCGTTAATACCCGAAAGCACCAAATCCGGTTTCGCACAAACGTGATGAAGAGCAATACGCACGCAATCGGCCGGTGTTCCCCCTACAGCATACTCAAAGGACGATCGCCGATCGACATGAATCGGACTGTGAGCCGTCACCTGATGCCCGCAGCCCGACAATTGCCCCTGCGGAGCCACCATAATTGTTTTGCCGCTTACAGCCTGCAAAAGTGCTTGAATGCCCGGAGCATCAATGCCGTCGTCGTTGGTTAAAATTATCGTCATTAAAAATGTGTCGGTTTTATAGAACCGATTTGAGAGCGCAGAGGCTGGCAACCTTCTGGTAGCTCTAGCCCAAATTGGTTGTTGGTTGGTGGCGATCGTCAGTATGAGCATTGCCACACATTTATATCATGGCATTAATTGAACTGTTGCCCCAGAAATATGGCGCGCCAGATTTTAGCCTAGTCGCACCTTGATATGACAGCTAAAGCGACTTGTTACGCTTGATCCAGTGCAGCATTCATGACATCAGTGTCAATGCCAACATCTAATCACATAATTTTTTCCTCGGCTCTCCCCGAGGCTAGGTGTTAAAAGTAGCAGATGATACTAAGTATCTGAGACTGAACGTTGAAACTCTCGATCGTGCTAAATTATTAGCTTGCGTTATCACCATAAGTACGAGAGAGCAGATAATAAGTTAATGTCGATTCCAATTGGGCTTTGAGGCAGGGGATGGGAGAATAGATATCAAATATTTATCAAAGATAGTATCTAAGTTACAGTCCTCATTTCCCATTCATAAATCAAATACTGATCTACACTGTTACCATTATTACATTTTTATTCAGGAGAGTGATATGAACGAACCCACTAAAAGCAATACCAAAGCAGGCTGTCCCCCAGTTCCCGAATCGCTTGTCAAAGCTAAACGCGATGAACTCACCGACATCAAACTAAATATTATTAAGATGGGTGAGAAAGACTTACCAGATGACTTACAGGGTCATGTCTTTATCATTGCACCAGTCGGAACCATTGAATCAGGAGGTCTTCCCTTTACAAATGGAGACTCATTCTTAAGCGGCGACGGTATGATTTACCGATTCGACTTCCAGCAAAAGGGTGAAGTTTTATTAACTACACGGATTATCAGGCCACCAGATTACTATGCGGATGAAGCAAGCCAACCTGGTGAAAAATATGCCAAGTATAAATTCCGCAATCATGGCATCATCAGGTTTTCTTGGTGTCTTGGCTCTCGCAATGATTTAAGTATTGCCTTCCTGCCAATGAAATTTGCTGAGGACTCCCAAGAACGCCTGCTAGTTGCCTATGATGCGGGTCGTCATTACGAAATTGATACGGCAACTCTTGAAGTGGCAACTCCTGTAGGCTGGAACAAAGAGTGGCGAGGAGAAATTGAGCTAAATTTTCCATTGCAGTGCCTGAATTTTCCCTTTTCACCCGTGCTTAGCACTGCTCACCCCGTATTTGACGTTCGCAAAAGCGAAATGTTCACGGTCAATTATGGGATGTCATTAAAAACTTTTCTCGGCATCGTAACTAATACGGCAAATAAACTAAAGAAACAAGTAAAGAAAGTTTTTCCACCAGCGAGACCATATCTGGAAAAATTCAAGCTTCCAGAAGATTTCATCTATCTAATGCGCTGGGATGGTAAAGGAGAACTAGAGCGATGGCAGCTAGTCTTGCCTGATGGTTCGCCTGTCAAAATTAAGCAAAGCATTCACCAAATTGGATTCTCTCAAAATTACGTGGTAATTGTAGATACCTCTTTCAGAACAGGGATAGAGCAGATAATTAACAACCCTTTTCCGAAAAACAAAAGATTAGAAGAATGGTTGCGAAAAAAACTGGATGTCATGGAGTTAGCAACAACTCCTGTCTATCTCATACCTCGCGATCGCTTAACCAAAGGCCAAAAATCTGGAGTTAGCGATCGCAACGAAGATGTGCCAACAGTGACTGTGCAAAAAGTAGAAATTCCCCTAGAGATAACCCATTTTCTCGTAGATTACGACAATCCCGAACAACTGATTACCCTCCATGCAGCACATACTTGTGCTTGGGATGTGTCTGAATGGATACGTGCCTATGATGACTCTCCTTATTGCGATCCTAAGTTACCTCGCCCACACGGGATGGAACAGAGCGAGATGGACATCAGTCGCGTCGGACGCTACGTCATTAACGGAAAAACGGGAGAAATCGTTGAACAGAAGGTTATTCCAGAGAAATTCATCCTTGACGCCGAAGAATGCAAGTGTACTTGGGGAGTAGCACTTTATGCTTATCTTGACCGACTTCCTTCGGATCTCTATCCCACCATGCCGCCAGGTAAGCTTGATAATATCTACTGGATCTCTTTGGGACTCTGGAAGGATCTAGTCAGTAAGTTTATGGTTGATTTCTTCAAAGACTATCCGTCCAGAGAAGTGCCACTAGAGGAATTGCTCAGAATTGCCCAAGAAGAAGGCAGACCAAGTAGCTTGTTCCGTATGGATACTTCTTCAACTGAATCGATGAAGATTGCCGATTCCTATGAATTTCCTCCTGGTTGTATCGGTCTTTCGCCCCAGTTTATACCGCGCGGTGATGGTAACAGTTCAACGGATGGTTACATTACCTGTACTGTTTGGTTGAACAATACCTACGAGATCTGGATTTTCGAGGCTTGGGATCTCAACCAGGGGCCGCAGTGGAAACTGAGCGATTCCTCTCTCAATTTTGGGTTAACTTTGCACACGACGTGGTTGCCAAGTATTGGACGCCGCCAAGCTAGCTACAACGTGCCTGTGAAGAAGGATTATCAGGAATTAGTGGCTCAGAAGCGATCGCAGGAGATTCAGGATCTGTTTGATGAAAAGGTGTACCCTCACTTTGAGAAAAAATTAAAATCGAGCTGAGAGCAACGGTAATATATTTAACAAGGTTAGAGGTCAAAGCTACTTTAAACTAGGTCATCCTGACCTCTAGTCTTTTTATATTGAAACAAAAAAAGTAAAAATATGATTATTCTCCCCGGCTACACAATTGCAGAGACACTTTATGAAGGAGACAGAACAGTTGTTTGCCGAGGAATCAGAGAGCGCGATCGCCAGCCAGTTATTCTCAAGATGATTAAAGATGAATATCCGAACATTGAAGAGATTACTCGCTTTAGACAAGAATACGCCATTCCCCAAAAATTAGACGTTCCAGGAATTGTTAAGCCCTATAACCTGGTTAACTATGAGAATAGCTTTGCTTTAGTCTTAGAAGACTTTGGCGGTCAATCTGTTAGCCAATTATTGAAAAGCATAAAAATTCACTTACAAGATTTTTTAATTTTGGCAATTTCTTTAGCAGAAACCATCGGTCAACTCCATAAAGTAGGGATTATACATAAAGATATTAAACCTAGCAATATCATCATCAACCCCGAAACGAGGGAAGTCAAAATAACTGACTTTAGCATCGCGATCGCCTTACCCAAAGAACAGCAAACTATTGTCAATCCCAACTTGCTGGAAGGGACTCTCGCTTATATGTCACCCGAACAAACGGGGAGGATGAATCGAGCAATTGACTACCGCACCGACTTCTATTCTTTAGGAGTGACTTTCTATGAAATACTGACCAACCAGTTGCCATTTACTACCACCGATCCGATGGAGTTGGTTTACTGTCATATTGCCAAACAACCCGTCCCACCTAAAGAGGTAGCAGAAATTCCTCAAGCGGTTTCAGATATTGTGATGAAACTGTTAGCCAAAAATGCGGAATACCGATATCAAAGTGCGGCGGGATTAAAATTTGACCTGGAAACTTGTTTGCAGCAATTGCAGACAACTGGAAAGATTGAAAATTTTCCCATCGGTCAACGCGATCGCGGCAACCAATTACTCATTCCCCAGAAGCTTTATGGTAGAGAAACCGAAGTCCAAATTCTTCTAGATGCCTTTGGACGAGTCAGCCTCGGTGCCACCGAGATGATGTTAGTTTCCGGTTATTCCGGGATTGGTAAAACTTCAATCGTCAATGAAGTTCATAAACCAATTCTAGCAGCTAGGGGATATTTTATTGCGGGTAAGTTTGACCAGTTTAAGCGCAATATTCCCTATGCGGCGTTAATCCAAGCATTTCAAGAATTAGTTCGTCAGCTATTAACTGAAAGTTCCGAAGAGATTGCTATTTGGAAAGAAAACTTATTAAATGCGCTAGAGAATAACGGTCAAGTTATTATTGATGTTATCCCCGAAGTCGAACTAATTATCGGTAAACAGCTTGAAGTTCCTCAACTGGGGTCATCGGAATTCCAAAACAGATTTAATCGGGTATTTCAACAATTTATTCGCGTTTTTTGTCAACCCGAACACCCGCTAGTCATATTCCTAGACGATTTACAGTGGGCAGATTCGGCATCTCTAAAGTTAATCCAACTCTTAGTCACTGACCCAGATAACAAATATTTGTTAACGATTGGAGCTTATCGAGATAATGAAGTCAGTCCCGTTCATCCTTTAATTCAGACAATAGAAAAAATTCAAGAAACTGAAACGGTGGTGAATAATATCACCATTCAGGCGCTGGCTTTGGATAGCGTCAACCAATTAATCGCCGACACTCTGGATGCCAGCGTAAATTCAGACGAAATAAAAGTTTTTTCAGAGTTACTTTTTAATAAAACCCAAGGCAATCCGTTTTTCTTAACGCAGCTACTCAAAACGCTGTACTCCGAAAATCTGCTGGTTTATCAAGTAGATACAGACCGCTGGGAGTGGGATATTCAACAAATCCAAGCAATTGGTATCGCAGATTTCAATATTGTTGAACTGGTTGCTCGCAATATTCGCAAACTCCCTGAAACAACCCAGAAATCATTAAAATTAGCGGCTTGTATCGGCAACCAATTTAACTTAGAAGTTTTATCAATTGTCAATGAAGAATCAAACATAGCGACGGCTGCTCATTTGTGGGAAGCACTGCAAGCGGGTTTGATTCTGCCGCTGTCTGAAAATTACAAAATTCCTCTACTCTTTGCCCAGGAAGAGTTGGCATCTGTACGGGATATCAAAGTTGACTACAAATTTTTGCACGACCGCGTGCAGCAAGCAGCTTATTCTTTGATTCCAGAGTCAGAGAAAAAAGCGACTCACTTGAAAATTGGTCAACTGTTGCTGAATAATACAACAGAGCAAGAGCGAAAAGATAATATTTTTGCTCTGGTTAACCAACTAAATTTTGGCACAGATTTGCTAACTAATCAGTCAGAAAAAGATGAGTTGGCTGAATTAAACCTGATTGCTGGACAGAAAGCAAAGGCAGCTACTGCATATGAAGCCGCTGTTAATTATTTGAATGTAGGTCTGGAACTTCTGAGTCAAGATAGTTGGGAAAGTCGATACGATCTGACATTTACTTTCTATCTGGAAGCAGCGGAAGCCGAATATCTTAATGCTAATTTAGAACGAGCGGAAATTTTGTGCGATCGCGCTCTCCAAAAAGCCAAAACAATCCTCGAAAAAGTCAACTTATACGAGCTGAAAATTAAGCTTGAACTCGCTAAAAACCAGATTCAATCTGCTTTAGATACCGGACTGCAAGTTCTGGAAATGCTGGGAGTGACCCTGAGTCAATCACCCCCGCAAGAACTCAATATTGAGGAGTTAGCAAACCTACCTGACATGACCGATCCCTACAAGCTGGCGGCTATGCAGATTTTAACTCTCATATGGCCTCCTGCTTGTTTTGGAGATGCCAAGCTATCTCTACCAATTCTGTATACTATGATCGAGCTTTCCAGTCAATATGGAAATTCTAGACCAGCTATTTATGCCTACTGTAACTATGGTGGAATCGTAACTTGGCAAATTCCAGACATAGATTTTGGTTATCAGCTCGGTCAACTAGCCTTGAATGTATTAGATAAGCTGAATGCCAAAGAGTTTCGCTGTAAAGCATTGCTCACATATTGCATTACTATCCAACATTGGAAGCAACATACTAGGAATACTATAGAACCCTTGCGTCAGGCAATTCAAGACGGTCTAGAAGTTGGCGATATAGAATTTGCTTGTCATACGGCTGACTTCTACTGCGCCCACTTGTTTTTTGTTGGTGAACATCTTGATTTTGTGGCTGAGAGGTTGGAGCAATATATTGATTTTGTCAATATGTTTAAACAGGAATACCAGTTAAACTTGTTGAAAATATTTGGTCAAGCTGTATCTAATATTAGGGAAGGGGCTGAAAATAAATGCGAATTAATGGGCAATACTTTTAACGAAAGAGAAAGTTTGCAACTATTTATTAAAGAAAACAATGTAATATATTTGTTGTACATATATTTTTTTAAATCTCGTTTGTGCTATCTTTTTAAAGATTACTCTGGCTGTTTAGAAAATGCTGAATTAGCAGCCAAATATTCACATTTTGTTCGGAATATAATTCTGTTTACGGAACATATTTTTTACTATTCGCTTGCTTTAGTTGCTCAGTATGCAAACACGCAATATCGTGAAGATAATGAGAACAATGTTAAACAGCAACAATATCTAAAACAAGTAGAAGAAAATCAACAAAAAATGAAATATTGGGCCTTCCATTGCCCAGCTAATTACCAACATAAGTATGACTTAGTAGAAGCAGAAAAAGCCCGCGTATTGGGGCAATCTTTCTCAGCAATGGAATATTACGACCTGGCGATAGATGGAGCCAAGCAAAATGGATACGTCCAGCACGAAGCCCTCGCCAATGAACTAGCAGCAGAATTTTATTTAACTTTAGGTCGTCAGAAAGTAGCGCGTACCTACATGATAGACGCTTACTATGCTTATATTCGCTGGGGAGCCAAGGCAAAAGTTAAAGATTTAGAAGAGCGCCATGCTGAATTACTCGCACCAGTCGTCGGTAGGAAAAAGAGCCTGACGAGTGGAAGAGACGAAACGATTGTTCAGACCAGAACCACTGTCACTTCTACCAGTTCAGGTGCTGCAAACGAGCTGGATCTATCAACAATTATCAAAGCCTCCCAAGCGCTCTCAGGTAAAGTTCATCTGGATGAATTGCTCTCGAATTTGATGCAAGTCTTGCTGGAAAACGCTG
This sequence comes from Microcoleus sp. D3_18_C4, assembly GCF_036702355.1. Classification (NCBI taxonomy): domain Bacteria; kingdom Bacillati; phylum Cyanobacteriota; class Cyanophyceae; order Oscillatoriales; family Microcoleaceae; genus Microcoleus; species Microcoleus sp. D3_18_C4. Next base: position 135,823 of record NZ_JAUBTF010000007.1, on the reverse strand, counting down.
GAGCAGAAAAATTTTATTTCATCATACCTGACCCAGCAGGTAAGTGGAAAATTGAAGCTCAATGTACGGGTGAACGATGTGAATTAATATCCAAGTCAGGGACTGAAAATCAAGTGATTCCTATCTCGCTGGTTAATTATGTAGAACGCACCCAAGAAACTCTTGCGATCGATGATGCAACCACTGAAACTAGGTTTGCCTCTGACCCGTATATTATTCAGCAGCGACCTAAATCTATCTTGTGTAGCCCCCTGATTAATCAAGGTAAGTTGGTAGGCATCTTATACCTAGAAAATAATTTAACAGCGGGGGCTTTTACGCGCGATCGCCTAGAAGTCCTCAACATCATTTCCGCCCAAGCTGCGATCTCCATCGAAAATGCCCGCCTCTATCAAACTTTAGAAGAAAAGGTGCAACAACGCACCGCCCAACTGGCCCAAGCAAACCAAGAAATTAGCTCCCTCAACAACAAACTTAAAGCCGAAAACATCCGCCTCAGTGCTGAGTTGGAAGTCACCAAACGACTGCAACAAATGATTTTGCCCAAACAATCAGAACTAGATAAAATTCAAGGATTAGAAATAGCTGGATATATGGAACCTGCCGATGAAGTGGGTGGCGACTACTACGACGTACTCACCCAAAATGATAAGGTGAAAATTACCATCGGCGATGTTACGGGACATGGTTTAGAAAGTGGCGTATTAATGATTATGGCGCAAACCGCCGTCCGCACTCTCCAACAAATGAACGAAACCGATCCGGTGAAGTTTCTTGATGTGTTAAACCGCACCCTTTATGCCAATATCGAGCGCATCGACTCGTCTAGAAACATGACCTTGGCTTTGTTAGATTATCAAGATAGTAACTTCAGCCTCAGCGGTCAACATGAAGAAGTTATCGTAGTCCGTACTGATGGTAACATCGAACGGATCGATACAATGGAACTCGGTTTTCCCCTGGGATTAGAGGAAGATATTGCTGATTTTGTTTCCCAAGTTCAAGTGCATCTTAATCCAGGGGATGTAGTAGTGCTTTACACAGATGGAATTACCGAAGCTGTAAATATAAATCGAGTGTATTACGGCATAGAAAGATTGTGCCAAGTGGCCAAAGAAAATCGTCACAAAACGGCTGAAGAAATTCGACAAGCAGTAATTGATCATCTGCTGCAACATATTGACAAACATAAAGTTTTTGACGACATTACGTTGGTAGTCCTAAAACAGAAATAACGCAAGTTGGGAATTGGGAATTGGTAATTGGTAATTGGTAAATTGTTTGAGCGTCCGACGATCGAAACCGACTTCACGCTCAACAATTTTGGAAATGGTGCGCGGACTCAGGAACGTGCGATCGAAAGCTGAGCACCACGTCTGTGCTAAATTGGGCGATCAGGCGAATTGGTATAATTCAAGGCAACATCAGCGCTTTCACGGGCCAAACGCTGCTTTCCATCGCAGCCCCAATGCCGCGACTGCCTCCGGTAATCAGTGCGCGTTGATTCTTGAGTGTGTGGTTCATCTTCGATACCGTGTCAGTGCTAAGTTGGGCGGCGAATTTACTGCAAACATCCACGTAAAATCCAAAATTCCTCAAACACATCAACCAACTTGTGGTAAAGTTTTGTGTCGATCGCCCGTTAGCGGAGTCCTCCCAGAGGATCGGTCAAATATCAATGCAAGTTCAGTTAAACGCGCTCACAGCAATGTTTTTGCCAATTTTCCCCCTAGCTCAAACAATCGCCGCACCTCCCGCCCAACAACAACTGATCATCGACCCAGAAGCCCCCGCACCCGAAAACGAACTGGATTTACCACAACCGCAGACAACGGCCCCGCTAAACACAGTCATGCAGCCCCAACAAGTGCGCGTTTTACCGGGAAAACTCGACAGCATCCCCGTTTTCAACAGCAACAGCCCCGAAGTTGTGCAAACCGAAGGCATTTTGCTCTCCACATTTCCGCAAGAAGCCAAACAAGTGCCTTCTGCACACTTAAACTTTCCCTTCAAAGGCCGATTTGACATCTTCGCCCACCACATCGCCAAAGCTAAAAATCGCGACCAAACTCGCACCTTATTTCAAGGAATAATTGTCCACAATCCTAACTCCGAACCTGTTACTTTAAATGTCTTGCAAGGAGCGACTTATTTAACTCGGCCGGATGCCTTGTTTGTCGATTTACCGTCGTATTTAGAAAATCGATTCGGCACTGTGTTTGCGGGGCCTGGAAGCCGCATCACGAGCGATGTGCTGCGGGGGTTCAGACAAGCCATTTTGCCGGCTGCGATCGAGATTCCGGCCAATGAGAGCCGAATGCTGATGAATTTGCCGATACCTGTGGGGAATGTCACGCCTTCTTCCAATGGTCGATCGACCTTGATGCGAATGTCGAGCAGCAATTCGGTTTATGTCGCTAGTTTAGCGATGTTTGCTCCTACAACTCCAGAAGGAGTAGAGCAATATCCCACATTAGAAGAGTGGGAAAATATTTTAAATACTAAAGGTTTAGCGGGGCCGAGAGATTTAGCACCAACTCCCAGAGGCGAAAATCCGGTGCAAAAAATTTATGGCCGCGTGGCAGGAGTAGCGGAAGGTTCCCAGTGGCAAGCTAAAATTACGGACAATTCGAGAACTGATTATTTAACGATTCCCAAGCGCGGCGAGTCATTTTCCTATGCTTTGAGCACAACGGACACGGGTACTTTTGGGACTGGCCAAGTTCAAAGCGCTAAAATGTTAGCTCGCTATCCCGATACTGCTTATTCTGCTCACGGTAATTACGGCATTCAATACAACTTAACTTTTCCGCTTTATAACAAATCTCGCGAGTCTCAATCTGTTAGCATTAAAATGCAAACACCTATTAAAGCAAATACAGAATCGGGGGGATTGATGTTTTATGATCCTCCTGAAAATCGGATATTTTTCCGAGGTACGGTGCGGGTGATGTTTAAGGATGATACGGGCAAGACTTTGACGCGCTACATTCACATTGTGCAGCGGCGGGGACAGCAGGGGGAACCTTTGGTGAATGTGAATATGAAGCCGGGGGAACGCCGTTTGGTGCAGGTGGATTTCTTGTATCCGCCGGATGCGACGCCGCCGCAAGTTTTGACTGTGCGATCGAGTAATTAGTTGGTGATTGACTGTATATTTACACTGTCCGAAACGTGGCTGAATTTCTCACAACAAAAAGTACGATCGCTACTCGACGGGCTCGCCCTTAATATACAAAGATTCGAGAAACTTAACGGCTTCATCAAGCACAGCTTCCGGTAACTTCTCAACAATCGCGATCGCCCTTTGACGGGTTTCTCGATCGACTGCTTTTGATTGCTGCGAGTCAGTGTCTGCTAAACCGCTATTTTCAAATTGCTTTTGCTTTGATAAAGCTGTTTCTGGAGTGACCAAAATGCCAACATCTGCGGGAAGATTTATAGTTTCATGATTGTAGCATTTAACCACGAGATTTGTCACATTCATCGCTACTCGCTGATTTAATCGGAACACCTCTGAAAAAGTGCGTGAAGCGCAGCTATCCCGTAGGGAATCGCCGCGAGTAGTCTGAACTAAATGTGTTCCAACTTGATTGACTTCTGTTGTAAAAATAAATTTGTGTGTATCCGTACCAACTGACACCAAAACCTCGTGAGTATTATGGCCAATCGCAGGTTGAACACACAAAACTTGCACTTTCATTGTATTAACCAGTAATATCAAATCCGTTGGTATCGGAATTATTCATCTCTCTCTTCTCTTCCTCTGTGTCCTCTGCGGTCTCTGCGGTTAAATCATTCCGAAATTAGACATCTCATTAAAAGCTAAGTCTAAATCCCCCTTTCCTGCCAATAAGAGTAAAAGGGGAATTTAGACGATCGCTAAAGTGTCAAAGATTGAGGATTTGTCTCAATCAATTTCGCTAAATCTTGCAAGAAAGACGCCGCATCAGCACCGTAAATAATCCGGTGATCGCAAGTAATATTCACCTGCATTTGGCGCTTCACTCCCATCAAACCATCTTCATTAGCCACTACTTGTGGCCGCGAAGAACCGATCGCCAAAATCGAGCCTTGATTCGGCGGCAAAATCGCGTCAAACTTGTCTACACCAAACATTCCCAAATTGGAAAGGGTAAAAGTTCCCGTGCTGTACTCATCAGGCTTCAACTGCTTGGTGCGGGCGCGATCAACTAAATCCTTCCAAGTGCGCGAGAGCGAATAAATATCGAGGCGATCGGCATTTTGCAACACCGGCGTAATCAAACCACCGCCGTCCATCGCCACAGCTACCGCCACATTAATATCAGCACGGTATTGAATCCCGGACTCCACATAAGAAGCATTCAGCAGAGGATGTTTCTGTAAAGTTACTGCTACAGCCTTCGCCAGCATAGCCGTCATCGTGACGCCCTTCGACTTAATTTGTTTGTAGAGTTTGTCGAGATTATCAGTAGTAATTGTGTAACCCACGCGGAAAGACGGCACGCTCAAACTTGCTTCCATATTCCGCACCACCGCATTTTGCAGCGCATTCATCGGTACTCTTTGGCCCGAAAGTGCGATCGCCGGGACTGGTGCGGGTGCGGGTTTGGCTGCTGCGGGGGCGGGTGCTGCGGGTGCCGGTGCGGGTGCTGCGGGGACTGTTACCGCTTGCTGAACCGGAGCGGGTTGGGCTTTGCCGGCTGCTGCTTCCACATCCTCTGCGACAATGCGACCGTTGGGCCCGCTGCCTTTGATAGAATTCAAATCTACTTTAAACTCTTTGGCTAACTTGCGAGCGCGGGGAGAAACGACGCTGCGGCCGTTTTGGCGGCTGACATTTTGCTGCAAACCTGCTGACGATGTAGCTGCGCTCACAGGAACGGGGCTGGGAGCCGGGGCGGCGGCTGCGGTTGGGGCGGCGGCTCCTTGCTGCTGAGCTGTGGCGATTTCGGCTTCCGTTTCTGCTACGAGGGCTATTGCCGCCCCCACCGGAGCAACTTCGCCCGCAGGTACGATAATTATTGCTAAATAGCCTTCGTAGAAAGACTCCACGTCCATGTCGGCTTTGTCGGATTCAACGACTACCACCGTTTCGCCTTTTTCTACTTTGTCTCCGGCGGATTTGACCCAGGAAACAATTTTGCCCTCTGTCATTGTCGAACTCAGGGCTGGCATGAAAACTTCGCGAATCATCTGTAAAAAGTCCTTGTGTGTTGGTAATAGGTAATAGGTAATCGGTATTTGGCAATTGATAATTGGCGACCGGCCACCGGCAATATTTATTATTATGCCAGTCTATCGAAGTCTTGATGTGTGACTGTTGACTCAAAATCAATTGCCAATTACCGATCGCCAATTACCACTTACCAATTTCTAAATATCACCTCGAATTTCTTCGACTATGCCGTCGCGGAGGAGAATTTCTACTTGCATTTTTTGAATCAAGTTTTCTCCGAGTCCGACAGTGAACGTGCCGTCAATTTGACCTTGACTCACTTCTTGTTCGAGGTCTAGCACCTGCACTTGCTGAAGCTGTTGCAGGTTTTGGTTTTTCTGTTCTAGCAGTTCGCTTTTTCTTTGATTCACCTGCACTTGAATGTTTTCTATTTGCTGCTGTACTTGCGGGCCTGGGGGCTGTAGATTTTGCTGTTTGATTTCTGAAACCATCCGCTGCCCTTGCATTTCTAACTGTTGTAGCTGAGAGTCTATTTGGTTGATTTGGGCTTGGAGTTGCTGTTGAGCTTCTTCTTTCCAGCGGGGAGTAACGACGACTTTAACGTTAATCGATCGCTTCAAGAGTAATTGTGGTTCCATAAAGTTGTTGCTTGTCAATTAGGAATTAGGCATTAGTCCTGGGCCATTAGTTGGTAAATATGAACTAATGGCCCAGGACTGAGGACTCGGACTCGGGACTCGGGTGTTGGGATAATTTTTTCTTTTCCATTCCCCAAGTCCTGCGAATATTTCAAAACATCCCGTCAATCATATCGCGGTAGTGTTGCGTCACAACCGGGCGCTTAATTTTCAGGGTCTGGGTCAACATTCCATTTTCGATCGAAAATGGCTCCTGAATCAACCTGAACGGGCCGATGCGATCGTCCGCGCGGTATCCAGGGCGATTTTGCACCTCTCGGTTCAATTCTTTACGGAATAAATCTTGAATTGTCTTGCTATTCCAGTCAATTTCGTGTAAGGGGGGATTCTGAGTTTCTGCCCATTTCTGCACGGCTTCTGGATTGGGGACAATTAAGGCGCCGACGGATTTCTGGTCTTGACCTACTAGCATAATTTGGTCGATGTAGGGGCTGCGGACGCAGGCGTCTTCTATGGGCTGGGGTTCGATGTTTTCGCCGTTGCTGAGGACGATCGTATCTTTGGCCCGCCCGGTCAAGATTAAGTCGTTCCCCGGTGTCAGCCAGCCCAAATCGCCGGTATCGAACCAGCCTTCGGGGTCGATCGCCTTGGCAGTCGCTTGGGGATTAAGATAGTAGCCCTGCATAATTTGTGGCCCGCGCGCCAATACTAAGCCGCGCTGGCCTGTTGGCAGTTGCTGTCTGGTTTCTGGGTCTACTATTTTAATTTCCGTATGGGCTAGAGGCTGTCCCGCGGAACCTTTAAGATTGTGCCAAGGGCGGCGGACGGTTAAAACCGGCGAAGTTTCGGTTAAACCGTATCCCACTAATAAACCGATATTCGCTATTTCAAAGAAATTGTCTATATGCGCGGCCAAAGAACCGCCACCGCTAATCGCCCATTTTAAGCGTCCCCCTGTAGCTTGCCTGACTTTTTGGTAAACCAGTTTTTCGGCGAGGGCGTGTACGGGCGACAACAGAATGCTTTTGGTGCGGGCGATTAGTTTTTCAGTAGCAGAAGCAGGTTTTAAATTGAGAGTTAATCCTTGAAAAATGCGGCGGGCCTCGATATATTGCTGGCTGGCAGATAACAGGAAATTTACCAATTTTTGTTTGTTAGGTGGCTGTTCCCGAAATTGCTTTTGTACGGCCTCGTAAATCGATTCCCAGATGCGCGGAACGCTTACCATGTAATGGGGTTTGTAAGTTTTAAAGTCTTGTTTGAAATAGCGAATATTGGTGTAAATTTGCGTGCATGCTTGGGAAAGCAGGAAGTATTCGACGCTGCGTTCGTAGGCGTGCCAACTCGGCAGAATGCTGAGGGCAGATTCGCCGGCTTCGGGCTGGAGAATTGTGCCCAAGGTGGTGAGTTGGTGCAGCAGGTTCCCGTGAGTCAGCATGACGCCTTTGGGTTTGCCGGTGGTGCCGCTGGTGTAGAGGAGGGTGGCGAGGGTTTGAGGCTTGTGGTTGGTGGGTTTGAGGGGACGGTTTGCCCCTGTGGTCATGACTTGGGAAAATTTGACTGTGCTTAGGGTTTGGCTGGTTTCCGGTTCTTCGTCGGAGAGGAGGACGATGAGTTGAATGGGTAAATCGGGGAGGCGGTGTTGCAGTTTTTTCAGTAATGCCAGGTTTTCGACTACCAAGGCGGTGCTGCCGCTGTCTTGGATGATGTACAAGAGTTCTTCGGGGTCGGCGGTGGCGCCTCGAACGGCGTTGGCTGCCCCGGCCATCATGATACCTTGGTCGGCTATCAGCCAGCGGGGGCTGTTGTCGGCGAAGAGGGCGACGCGGGGAGGGATGGGTTCTCCTGGATTTGGTTCGATGCCTAGGGCTTGGAGGCCGGCGGCGAATTGCTGGATTTGCTGGTAGAGGTCGGTGTAGGTGAGTTTGATTTCGGGCTGGCTGTGGGGGTCGTGGAGGGCGACGGTTTGACCGAATTGTTGTTTGACGATCGCCCAAATTTCGGGTATCGATTGAATGGAACTGTAATCGATCAGGCGGCTGAGGTTAGCGCGTTCGCGATCGGTGATTTGAGATGATACGTAAGATGCTGTGCTGTTCATAGGGTTTGTGCAGATAAAGTTATTGGCTACAAGTTTAATATGAGAGCTATTTTAGAACTATCTGGCAGTCTCGTGACAGTTTGCCAACCTGCCATTATCTATTCGGACAATTAGAGATACAAGATGATGAAATTTATAGTTGCACAGAAATACATGAATTTATCAAGGTTGATAGTAATTGCTTTAAGTGCCATCGTAGCATTATTATGAATTGGGTGCTTTTTCAAACCCGATCAATAACCCCCTCCCACAGTTCGGAAATGGGATGCAATTTACCTTCTTTAATTTCCGGGAGGCAGTTAGGGAGGCTGGCGAGGACGAGTTCCGCTGGTTCGTCATCGGGATCTGCGGGCGGGGTGACGATATGGCGGCTGATTAATAGTTGGTAGAAGTCGTCCACAGAAATTACAGCGAGTTGAGCGGCTCGATCGAGACTGAGGCTGTGTTGCTGATAAAGTACGATCGCCAATTCTATCCTCACATCGGCTTCAGTCAGGGGCAGATAGTCGGGAAGGGCGATCGTAATTTGCATGATTTATGGTAGTTTTAGGTTTTTATTGGCTTTTAAGTGCGATCGATAATGTCTCGAATTTGATTAGCTGGGATGTCCTCTTGGTCTGACTTGGAGTAGATAACGACAAGTAAGATGTAGGTATCGCCCCTGAGTTGATAGATAACTCGGTAGCCCCCACTTTTACCCTTTTGGATGTCGCTGTTTTTGAGGCGGACTTTGAATACGGTGTAGCCAGTGCCGGGGATTTGGTCGCCAATTAAGTTGCCAGACTGTAGCTCATCAAGTAGTGGTTTTAGGTCGGTGCGGATACTGCGGTAGCGTTTAATTAAGGTGCGAAGTCGTGTTTTGAACTCATCGGAAAAGACAATCTGGATTTGGGGTGTGTCGTCACTCATCAATGCCATCCCACAGTTCGGAAATAGGATGCAATTTGCCTTCTTTAATTTGCTGGAGGGAGTTACGGAGGCTGGCGAGGACGAGTTCCGCTGGTTCGTCATCGGGATCTGCGGGCGGGGTGACAATATGGCGGCTGATTAATAGTTGGTAGAAGTCGTCCACAGACATTACAGCGAGTTGAGCGGCTCGATCGAGACTGAGGCTGTGTTGCTGATAAAGTACGATCGCCAATTCTATCCTCACATCGGCTTCAGTCAGGGGGAGATTGTCGGGAAGGTTGATCGTAATTTGCATGATTTATAGTACCTTTTAATTTCAATTGTCTCTGAAGTGCGATGTTTACATATTCATTAAACTTTGATTCATACGCTCTATTCTTCAAGATTAAAACCAGTAGATATGTCCGCACTTTAACATAGCTGGGTGCTTAGGGCAAACCTTACCCCCACAATAAAATTGAACTATGAGTGGAACAGGCCGAAAAGCCTGTTCATGAAACTCGTGCAATATCTCAGATTTAAGCGACCTTGCGCGGTGCATCAACCATCGGTGCAGTACCAAACAAATGTCTGAGATAACTGCGACTGAGTTCGCGGTTCCAGCGCCGCAGCCGCACCATCACTCGCGTGAATGTAAAAGTCAATTCCAACACCAAAGAAAGCTGTTTGAGACTGAGTGAAGTATTAAACACATCATTGCCGTGCGTGCGTTCAATCTGATGGTGTTTCAGCAAAGCAATCAGGTTTTTGGTAGAGCCTTTTAGTTGATTGAAGTAACTCTGGGAGAATGCCCAGCGGCTGAAACCCCAAAACTTAGCCAAATGATTGATCTCATCCTGTAAAGGCTGGGAAATTGCCTGTTGCAACGCTCCTGTTGAGTGTACCATTAACCATAAATAAACAGAAGTAGCTCCCCACTCGGTACTCAGGCGACTAATCACGTGTTTGTAGGTATCTTGCCAAGCGTCACCTGTGGATTGACAGCCATTCACAGAGTTCGGTTTAACTTGGAGTTTTTCGGCTGTAACTTGCTGGTAAATTTTCCTAAATGTCGGGCAATGTTGGCGTTCTTCTTTTTCCCAGACACCTATCTCTAAGATGTTGCCGTTGTTATCAAAAATTCCTCCCATAAACCGCGCCATTTGCGGGTAAATATGCTGTAAGTAGCACCAACTTTCTCTACCGTAGCTGCGGATGGGAGCTTCAATTTCTGCCGCACTTGCCAAAATTTGTAAAAATATTTCTGGCTTGACACCAATAATTTGGTCGCGATTGATTCCTTGCCAATCTATGGGTTCCCAAGGGCGGGGATGCGGGGCGGAAAATTGCTGGGGCAGATCGGAAAGTCGATCGCTCAAAACTTCCAATGACATATAATGGTCGATGAGGGAGTTAATCCTGGCCCGACTTTGCAAGTAGCGAGGGCTTTGATACTGATTTCCAGCCAAATCAATTGTATACACCTTACCAGTAGCTTTCATTGTTGCTGCCTGTTCCTAACTTTTACAGCTATTGTGCAAAAGGCATTTGGGAAGTCGCAATGAGTAACCTGCAGGCTGGTCAATTACTAGCAGTTGCCTTGATTGAGCCGAACTCAGGTGAAGGGGCATGAAGTAGGGTGAACTAAACAACAGATGATACGGCTAAGATGTGCCGAAGAGTAGCCTTCCTCCCATCAATAGTCTCTACTATTGAAAATACAAAGAATTGCCACTGCCCGTCAGCATGACAATCATATCCCGTTTTTGTAAAGCAGCTTCGACAATTTCCTGCTGCCGCGGGATCAAAGAGTCATAGCCAAAAAAATGTTTGAGAACTTGTTCCAGGGACAGCCGCACAGAAGATGTTGGCGGATTAGACCCTGACATTTGCAGTAGTTGGTTGTTGGATTCTACACTATTCCATGCTTTTGGAGAACAAATACACTGAGTGCGATCGCACAAAATTCGTTAAGCAGAAAAACCGATACTTTTAATCGGGGTGTAGACGGATAGTGATGGGTATCGATAGTGATGGGTTTGGGCCCTCACAGAAGTCACCCCCAAATGGAAAGCCGTTATCAACAGCAGAATTTTCCACTTTACTTTAATTCGTTACATACCGAGATTAGATGGTGAATTCATTGCTTGAATTGCTGCTACAAACTAAGAGCCATCAATATTTCTTTACAATGATCGAGCTCTGCACTTCAGAAGCGATCGTCAAAAATTGATGGTTTTTGAACCCTGAATGTCAATTTCTCTGTATATATACGTATGCCAGGCTCAACATTTGCCTGCCCCAGCTTCACATAATCTTCATAAGTCTGCGTATAATTACGGTAACTTTATAAAGATTTGGTAAAGATTGCCCTTAAAGGTAGCCCAAATCACGATTCTGTAAGTTAAACTGAGAGCCAGCCAAAACCACACTTACGTAATCACCACACAATCCTGAAAAAACGCAATTTTATATATCCTAAAGGCGTTGAAGGGATGCCGTAACTAAGGGGTGTTAGTCGGACATATCGACCAACAGTTTTTAAGCCAACTAAATTGCAACTAAACCAATAAAAATTGCTCATAACCGGGTTAGTTGTCATTCAAAAAATTTGTTTCAAATTTTTGACAGGGTGAGTTATGAAAAAAAAATTAGGGGTTAAAAATCACATTTTTCAAACCCCAGAAGCCTTGGAAAATTTCCCGGCTATTCAGAAAATTTTCGAGGAAGTCGGTGCAGAACCGACATTAGTGGCGAAATTAAATACAGCGTGTGAAATTTGCGAGTTTCAGCTCGGAGATGAAATCACTCAATATCAAACATCAGATAGCAACAATTTTCTTGAAAAAGAACAGAGCGATCGCAATTTTTATTTAGTTTGCGAGGGAAGAGTCAGACTGCTAGCGGTAGAAGCGTCTCAACAGCAGGAAATTTCGGCGGTGGTACTGGAAGTCGGAGCAATATTTGGGACAGATAACCGATTTATTGAAAGCGGACTGCCTTACAGGGCAATTGCGGCTGGCACTTGCCAAATCGGTCGAATTGCGGCCACCACAATGCAGCTTATTTTAGAAGAATTCCCGCAACTGCAACAGCACTTGCAGCAAGAATTTCAAGAGCGACAGCGGTTAATATTTTTCAAGACACAAACAGATTTGCGATCGCTCGCTCCCCACCAACAACAGATTCTTTGGCCGCACTTACTTCCTTACACAGAAGAAAGCCGAATTCCGGCCGGAGTTTCCCTAGCTGAGCACTGCCAAAAATCGACAAATCATTTTTGGCTCCGCCGCGGTCAAATTCAAGGTCAAGCACCGCCAAAAATCGGCAGTAACTGGGAAAATTCAGACGTAAAAAGCAACTGGATAGCCGTAACAGACTTGCTAATTTACCAGGTTAGCAGCGAACAGTGGGAAATTGCTAAAGCCACAATTAGTTCCGAAAGCAATTCCCGCCCTAAAATCATCCGCAAACCTCCAATTTTAAGCTTAGTAACGCCGCCCCAAGATGCCAGCTCTACCTCAAAAACCGAGCCATCAAAATTAACCGCAGTTGCTCAGCAAAAACCCGCAGCAGGAATCATCAGCTTTCCCAAACCCAAGCATCGGCGCTGGTTGACCAGCAGACACCCATTCATTCAACAACAGAGCGCAGCAGATTGTGGAGCTACTTGCTTAGCAATGATTAGCGAATATTGGGGTAAAAAATTCAGCCTAAATTACTTGCGCGAATTGGCAGAAATAGGCCGCAGCGGGGCGTCGCTCAAGAGTCTGGCAAAAGCAGCGGAAAGGATGGGATTTCAAACCCGTCCCGTGCGAGCTTCTTTAACTCCGCTGCGAAATCAAAATCCCTGGATTGCTCACTGGCAAGGCAATCACTACGTGGCAGTTTACCGCTTTAAAAATCAACAGGTTTTAGTGGCTGATCCGGCTGCCGGCAAGCGGTGGATGAGCATTCAAACTTTTACCGAAAATTGGACTGGGTACGCCCTAATTTTAGACCCGACAGCGGAACTATACCGCAATCACGGTGCCGAACATCAAGGCATCAAACTTAAAAATTTTGTTGGCATAGTCTGGCCCTACCGCGCTGCGATCGCCCAAATTCTTCTCCTCTCCTTGTTGCTCCAAATATTTGGTTTAGTTACTCCCCTATTTACCCAAGTAATTCTCGACCAAGTGGTTGTCAGCAAAAGCATAGTCACTCTGCACGTTTTTGCGATCGGACTGCTGCTGTTTAGTGTTTGGCGAACGCTGTTGGGTGCAACGAGACAGTATTTGCTGGATTATTTGTCGAACCGGATTGACCTGACTTTAATTAGCGGCTTTATCAGTCACACTCTCAGTTTGCCAATCAAGTTTTTTGAATCTCGTCAGGTGGGCGATATTTTGACGCGGGTTCAGGAAAATCAAAAAATTCAGGCGTTTTTGACTCGCCAAGCTATTACCGCTTGGTTGGATGCTTTGATGGCTGTGGTTTATATCGGACTGATGGTTTACTATAACTGGCGTCTGGCTTTGTTGGTGCTGGCTTTGATTCCACCGATCGTGATTTTGACTTTAGTGGCAACTCCGTTTCTGCGGAAAATTTCGCGGGAGATTTTTACAGAAAGTGCTAAGCAAAATTCATCTTTGGTGGAAATGATTACTGGGGTGGCGACGATTAAGGCAACTGCTGCTGAGCGAGAAATGCGCTGGCGCTGGGAAGACCAATTAACCTGCATGATTAATGCTAAATTTCGCGGGCAGAAGTTGGCGAATTCTTTGCAGGTTATTGGGGGTGGGATTAATACTTTGGGGAGCACGGCTTTGCTGTGGTACGGGGCAATGCTGGTGATTCAAGACGAGTTGACGATCGGTCAATTTGTAGCTTTTAATATGATGATTGGGAGCGTGATTTCTCCTGTGTTGTCTGTAGTGGGACTTTGGGATGAGTTTCAAGAAGTGCTCGTTTCGATCGAGCGTTTGGATGATGTATTCTCTGCCCAACCGGAAGAAAGCCCTTACAAGCCAATGCTGGTGCTGCCTCGCATTCAGGGAAACGTCAAGTTTGATAATGTTTCTTTCCGTTATGCTCAGGACGAGGAACGCAATACGCTGCAAAATATTTCCTTTGAGGTGCAAGCTGGAGAAACTGTGGCAATTGTCGGCCGCAGCGGTTCGGGTAAGAGCACTTTGGTAAAGCTGCTGCAAGGTTTCTATTATCCAGAAAAAGGGCGGCTGACAATTGACGGCCACGATATTCGGCACATTTCTTTGCAGTCGCTGCGAGTTCAGTTGGGTGTTGTTCCTCAAGATTGTTTCTTGTTTTCGGGAACGATTTTGGAAAATATTACGCTGTATAAAAACGGAAATAATGCTGCTTCTGCAAGCTTGGAACAGGCGATAGAAGTGGCGAAACTAGCAGAAGCTCACGCTTTTATTCAAGATATGCCACTAGGTTATCAAACTCCTGTGGGGGAAAGGGGAACGAGTTTGTCTGGGGGCCAGCGGCAGCGAATTGCGATCGCCCGCGCTCTTCTGGGCGATCCCCGGATTTTGGTTTTGGATGAAGCAACTTCTTCGCTGGATACCGAATCTGAGCGCAGGTTTCAGCAAAATCTCGCCCGCATTAGTCGCGATCGCACTGCGTTTATTATCGCTCATCGGTTGTCTACGGTGCGTAATGCCGATCGAATTTTGGTTCTAGACAAAGGCATTTTAGCCGAACAAGGCAACCACGACGAATTGATGGCTGAACGCGGACTTTACTATCACCTGGCTCAGCAACAACTCGATATTTAAGTCATTAGTCATTAGTCATTAGTCATTGGTCATTAGTCATTAGTCATTAGCAACACAAGGCTAAAGATAATTTTCATATCAGGTTCGAGCGATTAACCATAAGATCCCGGTCGGGCGGGTTTTTAAGATTGTCAATTATTGGCAGGTATTGTTGGTGAGGGGAGCCTTACAAAAATCGCGATCGCTCGACCGGACATGATATCACTTACTCCTGACTCCTGACTCCTGACTGATAGCTCCTAACAACTGCCAACAGTCAACAGACTAATTTGGAGGAAATACAATGTTTTCACAAGATGAGAAAGAATTAGGGTGCGCTCCTAACGAAATAGGTGAAGTCTATGGGGGCGTAGCTTCAAGGCAAGAAAACGAAGCCCGAAAAAAAGACCGCTCTTTAGAAGTAGTCGAATCTCAAAATCGCTCATCTCAAACTCATGACGGTATCAATATTGCCAAATTACAGTTACGGCAGCCTGATGCGAATAATTGGTCTACTTCTTTGCACTCGGTACTCGACCAGCCACCAGTATCTTTTCCCCAGCGCTTGATATTAGGAGGAATGGTTTTTTCTGTAGCTTTTGGAGCGTGGGCCACTCTGGGAAAAATTGACGAGGTTGGTCATGCTCAGGGCAAATTAGTTCCCAAAGGCGCTATTTACAAAATTCACCCGACGGAGACGGGAAAAATTATTAACCTCCCTATCAAAGAAGGTCAAAAAATCAAAGCTGGACAATTATTGGCCGAATTAGACCCGGCGAATGCCCAGAGCGAGGTGGAGCGTCTTGAGAAAATTCTGGAGGCTTATCGGATTCAATTGATGCAAGAGATGAGTTCGATCGAGAGAACTCGACTGGAAGTTGAAGCGAGCCAAGCTATTGCTGCTGCAGACCAGCGGGGGGCTGAAGCTGCGATCGCCCGTGCTCGCGCTTCAGCGGCCACCACGCAGTCTCAAATCGAGCAATTGCAAGCAGATGTAGTGTCTCAGCAAGCGCGGCAACAACAGCTCAAACCTCTGGAAAAGAATGTGCAAGACTTGCTCTCGCAACTGAAAACAGATATTAACTCCCAGCAAGGGCGGCGCGATCAGGTGAAACCATTGCAACGCAAGACTCAAGAATTGCTGGGGCAATTGCAAGCAAAAGTGGCTGCTCACAAAGAGCGGATCGCGCGTCTCAAACCTTTGGTAGATGAAGGAGCGCTGTCAAAAGACGTATTGTTTCAAGCAGAGGAAGCTCTGCGAGAAAGTGAAAATGCCGTTATTAGAAGCCAGTTGGGGGAGACAACTCAGGCTGACGATCGCGCCTTTGAAGTCGAGCAAACCGTTCGCGACAGGCAAAGTGCTGCCATCAGGAGTCAACTGTCTGATGCAACTGGGGTTAAGGAAAGGCTGTTTGAAGTCGAGCAAAATTTGCGCGATCGAACAAGCGCCATTTCTCAAGCCCAAGGTGAATTAGCCCAACAACTGGCAGAAGTCGATCGACTGCAAGCCGAAGCCGCCAGCAAACAAGCCGCAGCGCGCCAAACGCAGTTAGAAAAAGAGCAAAAAATTCAGCAGTTGGAAATGCAATTAAATCAAGTCAAATCCAAAATTGCCGAAACCCAAACCCTGCTCGATCAAGCAAAAAATAAGCTCAAACAAAGATTTCTCTACGCACCCGTCAGCGGAGTCATTTCCGCACTCAACATTCACAACACTGGCGAAGTAGTTCAACCGGGTCAAACTATTGCAGAAATGACTCCGAATCAGGCTCCTCTGGTGCTGGAAGTGAATTTGCCGAACCGAGAAGCGGGATTTGTCAAAACCGGAATGCCGGTGCAAGTCAAATTCGATGCTTTTCCCTATCAAAATTACGGCGTGATTCCGGGAAAAGTTTTATCTATTTCGCCGGATGCCAAAACAGACGAGCGATTGGGTGTTGTTTACCGGGTGGAAGTGAGTATCGATCGAGACTCAGTGAAAGCCAAAAATCAAACCTGGAAACTCAAAGCTGGCCAAACAGCTACTGCGGAAATTGTCATCCGCCAGCGCAGCATAGCCGACATTTTGCTTGACCCTCTCAAGCAACTACAAAAAGGCGGCATGAGTTTGTAGAAATTAGTCAGGCAACAGCCAACAGCCAACAGCCAACAGTTAACAGATTTGCACTTTACAAAAAACAGGATAAAATAATGAATTCCCAATTCCACAATTCTGCCAATCATTCCCAAGTTGGAATCAAACCAGAACAATTGGATGAGATAATTTCAGCCATCCTGGCAGGAAAGTATTCTTGGGCTTGTTTTTTACTTTTGCGGTGCACGGGTTACAACCCCCTCGACTATATCCCTTACCGTACTTCCAACCGCTTGCTTAAGGAAAACAGTCAAATCAGCAAGTCGAGTAAATCGGAAACTAAGTCTGCATTGGGCAAAATTGCTGATTTAGATCATCTGGAGGTGGTGAGGGAACAACGAGCCGGAGTTCGAGGGGGTTCTGTAACTCCCGCTTTTAGCGAGTTGTATCCAGATACTGTAGGTGTTGTACCTGAAGTCAATGCTGAAGGGCAAAATATCTTGGCGCCGACGGTTGATGTTCACAATCAAGAATTTTTTGCTCGATTTAAGAGGCAGTGGTTTAATTGGGCGGGCAAGTAAATTAGTCGATCGATCGACAACCCGGTTGCGGGCGTTGGGTGTACCAATTTTTTGGTTGACTCACCGCAGGCGATCGGGTTTTTCAGTATCTAACATCGGCGCTTTCGATAAATCTGCCAAAATGGCAACCTTAGCCAAATTAATTACTTTATACTCAGAAACCCGATTTTAGCTATTGTGGATTTATACTGCTTTGCGATAGATATTAATACAGTTAGCACACTGTTTCGGCAATACCCGCCCTAATCCAGTTGATTGAGTAGCCTACCTTTTTCGTCTTCAGTCCCTGTCAAAATTAATCTGCCAAAATGGCAACACAGGTCTGATTAGCCTAGCTATATTAAATACAGAACAACCAAAGGTTGCTTCTAGCAAACAACTCACAAGCAAAAAGGATAAAAGCCATGATTATTTCCGATCTGAACTACTTGGAAAGTGCTGAAACTTCTGCTGTTGTTGGTGGTATCTTTTTCGGCAACCTCGACTCCGATATTTATGCCGAACTCAATGTTAAGGAACGCTTTGACGTGGACAAGATTTACACGCAATATGTTGACATTAAGGGCAATCTAGCGACAGCTCAATCTGAAGCTTTTGGGAAAAATACCTCCACCCAAATCTTTACTACTGTTGTAGAAGGTAAGTATTCTGCCTCCACTGGATTTTCGGCTGCTAGCTAGCATATAACTCCAATTCATCAAGTCACTTGGCAATTGGAATAAGTAGGTGGGCAGAAACGATTTCAACTATTTGATAGTAGGGCTTCAGAGCTCAAGCCCTACTAATAACTTAATCCAGAGAGTTGAGGTTTTCTTACATAGTGGGGTTGATTCTGACCGCCTTACTTAGATGATTTAAGTAGTTGATTGATTTGCTTTTAGGCTAGTAATTAACTGACCCAATCTTGTTTCAAATGAAGCCGTAGGCAATTACCATCTACAACTTACAAATTTAGGATTTTTCCAATTTTCTAATCAACAAAAACCGGTGTTAAACTCATGACTGACTATAAAGTTGTTGTCAAACGCATAGTCTCACCCGATGGTAAAGTTATTGCTGAGGCGAAAAGCGTAGTCGAAGCATCTGGCGATGATCGAGGTGAAATTAGTCAAAGCGTGTCTGTAAAGGTTTCATCTGCTACTAGCTGCAGCAGTTACGCCAAATCGAGTTCTAGTAGTTCTTCTTCATCTAGTTTTAGCAGCACTTCATCAACATCTAGTTACTGTAATAGATATTCAATTTAATAATGAATTTTGTCTGCTAAAAAGTTTTCGTGATACTGCCATGAAATATTGCTTAATTATCTCTGACTTAAGTTATTTAGAACCCATTAACGAAAGCACAGTTATAGTAGGTGGTGGCAATGTTTACGGTGATACATTCGCCACAACAACAGCAGAGCCTGGATATGCGATCGCTGTTGCAGGTGGATTTGCCAGTGGTAATCAAACTTATACAAATACTCTAACCAACACAACGGTTAAAGACTTGGGTAGTCTTGAGTATAGTAGAGCCAATGCAACAGCCACAGCCTATGCAAGGACTGGAAACCAAAGTGCTTCATCTACAATTCGCAGTACTTCTATTTCATTTTTTGGGCGTTAATAGTCTCACCCGATAGGAAGATGATCAATACTGCAATTTTGATGTTGCACAAGATACTTGTTAGAGATCCTCTCAGGAGGATTAAGAGGCTCTAGTCTTAATCGACAAATATGGGGAGTATAATTGGTGAGGGAAAAGTCATATGCAGATTGAGAAAATTGATAATTTTGAAACATTTAATAAAATCCGAGAAAATTGGGATTCTGTATACGCCGCAGATCATCAGGCTCAGTTCTTCTTGTCCTGGATTTGGTTATCTAGATGGTTGCAGATGGTGCATGAGCCGTGGTTCATATTAGCTGCAAAACCAGATACCAAAGATTCATCCTATGTTGCTTTTTTCCCTCTAAAAACTTTATTAGCCCACCAGGATGTAGCCGGCTTTGAAACGGAAATCTGCATGGCAGGAAATAGCATAGCAGATTACACAGGACTTATGTGCCTGCCTGGTTATGAAGAAGAGGTAATTCCTGCTTTTGCTGCTTACATCCAGCAAAAGTTAGTATGGTCTAGTTTCAATGTAAAAAGTATTCTAGAAACAGATACCCGCATGTCTCTATTGTTGAGGAATTTTTCTGCAGATAGTTTTGAACTCAGTCAACTCCGCATTCAAAGTGTGAATGAAGAAGAACCCGATATTTATCTTGCTCCTTATGTTTCATTACCAGATGACTGGGAGCAATATCTACAAAACTACGTCGGTGTCAATACTCGTCAAAAAATCAGACGCTTTTTAAGGAAAGTTGACAAATCTGATGAGTTTTATATCACCCACATTAACGCAGACAATTTGGAATCTCATATTGAGATACTACTGAAGTTCTGGGAGTCCAGATGGAAAAAGCAAAAAGGGGATACCTTTGAGCTAATCATGGATTACTATCGCCTGATTTTACGTCATTGTTTTGAACATAACTGCCTGTATCTTTCGGTTATGTGGAAAGGAGACAGACCTTTAGGGGCGATCGCCAACTTTGTGGATTTTCAGCAAAAATCCATGCTATTTGTGATTACAGGTCGCGATCAAACCTTTAAAAATCCTCCACCTGGGCTTATCCTCCATGCTGATGCAATTCGATACGCGATTCAAAACGGCTTTAAAGTGTACGACTTTTTAAGGGGCAATGAGGAATATAAGTATTCTTTTGGAGCTAAAGATCGGCAGATTCAGCATATCGTAGTCAAAGACAAGAATGGCCAGAATAAACAAGAGGATGTTAGAGATCTTCTTCCTTTAGCATTTCAGCTCGCTGTTCGCGATCATCGATCGAACCGACTCACCAAAGCTGAACAGGGATACCATCAGATTCTGGAAGCTCAATCAAATCACCCAGAAGCACTCTATGGACTGGGGGTGTTGATGAGGCAAAAAGGCGATTACCAAACGGCAGAAAATTTACTGAAAAAGCTGCTTCAGGTGCAGCCAAATTCTATCAAGGCTTTATTTGGTTTGGGGAATTTATATCAAACTCAAGATCGGTTATCCGACGCGATAGAAGCCTATCATCAAATCCTAGCTCTACAGCCGGATGCGATCGCCGCATACAATAACCTTGGCTATGCTCTACAGCAGCAAGGCAAATGGGAAGATGCGATCGCCTACTATCAAAAAGCACTAGAACTAAAGCCTGATTGCGTTGAAGCTGAGGTTAACTTAGCCAATGCACTTCATGCTCAAGGAAAGCTATCCTTAGAGAAACAAGCTCATTACGCGGCAATGAACAATGATTTAGGCTCCAAATGTAAACAAGTAGGCGATTTAAAAACGGCGATCGCCTACTATAGCCAGTCCCTCTCTATGAAACCAGATTTAGCAGAGGCTCACTATAATTTGGATCAAGTGATGCAAGAACAAGCTGAACATCAAACCGCAACTTTCTGCGAGCAAAAAACTCCCATACCAGCCTAGTAGTCCGCTAAGTTAGTTTTGATTAATTTAAAAAAGAGTGTCATTATTATGTTGATCTCTGATTTGTACTATAGCAATCCTAAATGATTTGCGTAATTATTGTAGGGGCAATCCCACGCCCGGTTGCCCCGATAGATAGGGGGTAGGCACGGGGCACTACCCTACAAATTTATCTGAATGATTTAGGATTGCTATACCTCGAAAATGTTTCAGAAAACGACTTGATTTTAGGTGGTTCTGCATGGGGATTGGAGGCTTTTTCATCAGTGGACAGTGGAAACACTTTGACTGCTAAAGACATTATTTTTAGAAACAAAGGTAAAGTTACGAAAACAAGGGGTATATGAACAGCTAGGGCGATTGGCACTAATCCTCTAGCTGATGTTGATGTTTACTACGCAGGCTTTGATAAAGTCAAGGTAAAAATTAAATCAGGAGCAGGAGCAAACTATGCTTTTGAGAGTGTTACTGTAAAGGCGATGGACTTGCCACACGAACTTTCAGGGCTTGTAGTCAGGGCTTAAGTTCTTTTTAGCTTTTAATGATTGACCACTGCGTCACGGGTACGAGGGGTTTCTGGCCGAGGAAAGAGCCGATCGCCCTAACTCGCTGAATGCCAATTCTAATTACTTCCACATCATGGCAGGTGCAGGGCGATCGCGATCGCCCTGCACCTGCCATGACTTCGCATCCATTCGATCGCGATCGTATTCAAATCGGCTAAATCCGTCGCCTTCCCGGCTGATGCAAGCCCCTCCAACGGCCGTTCCAAGTCCCCTCCCATCCGCTCAACCACAGTCCTCAAACTGCTGCCAAACCCCGCTCTGTTAATCACAATTCAGGAACGGGAGCAGCGGTGTGTCATCTGTCCTCAACACCGGCAAGCGCGTGCCCGGATACAAAGAGTATAAAAATTGAAAACTGGCGTAAGTCTGATAATTTCAAACAAATCTGCCAAATTGGCAACATACCTCTAATTAGTCCAGATATATTCAGGTAAATCGCAATAAAACACGGTTTTTGCTCATCTTTAGCAGTCTGGCCTAATACTTTTTGAGTAGGGGCGAGTGCAAGGAAGATGCAGTTTAAAATTATACAAGCCTTTTGAGAGTGATGGTGATGGCTAAATCAAATGCCATTGGCAATCAGTACCGATCGCCCAGATTGATATTGGTAACAATTTTTTCCTGTCCTATTTTCGGGATGCACCAAGTTTCATTTATTAAGAACATTTCCGTCTTTAGTCTGAAGTTAAAAGCAATTGTTTCACACTCTTTAAAATCCTACATTGGCATTCATTGAGATTCGCAATGTCGGCGCTCGTGCAAGTGATTTTCGTCTTTACATACAAGTAAAAGGAGATAAATCGCGATGCCTCCATTCGATTCATTAGCTCCTGAGCCCTTAAATAATATTGTTGGAAACAGCAATAGTTTAAACACCTTGAATTCGGTGGTGAATAACCCTGGTGCGGGCAGCAGCAGTAGTTCCAGCACATCTAGTGCCTTTGTAGATAACAGCGGTGCAGGCAGTACCAGCAGCGCGACAGCAACTTCCCCGATGGGAAGCAGTACAAGTAGTGAGACTGCTTACGCTGTGGGGGCTACATCTAGTAGTGGCAGCGCGATAGCGAGTGCTTCTACAGTGGCGCCCCCAACTACTAACGCCACAGCGCCAACACCCACAGCGCCAACACCCACACCGTCAAATAATGACGGTTCAACGTTCACCCCCGTGACTGGTGGCACTTCTAGCAATTCAAGTCCTTCTAATTTCTCTCCAGACAGTACGGGTACTGGCGACGAGAGTACGATCGACAGCAACGGCAACGGATATTGGCTGGGCACCAACGACAGCGATGTGATTACTGGCGATAGCGGGAGTGATCAAATTTTTGCAGGAAGCGGCGACGATATTGTCCAAGCTAACAGAGGTGATGATGCGATCGATGGAGGCGATGGAAACGACACTTTGCGAGGAGGGAAAGGTCAAGATTTGCTAATTGGCGGCAACGGCGACGATTTTCTTTGCGGCGACTTCGGCACCGATACATTGATTGGAGGTAGTGGCGCTGATACCTTTGCATTTCAACGCGAAACAGCGAGTGCAGCAGCTAATCCATTGTTAGCCGATCGAGTCGTTGATTTTAATCCTGCTCAAGGCGATCGAATTGGGCTGATAGGGGGAATTTCGGTAACAGACTTGACACTCGTCGCCTTTGATACGGATGGTGACGGTACGACAGACGCGACTCTGCTCAAGTTTAGTTCAAATAATGGCGATCGAATTTTAGCTGTTGTTTTAGGAACAGTTAACGCAGCGGGTGCAACAACTTTGAGCAATGCTGATTTTATTAGTTTGCCAAATAACATCTTGTAGCTAACCGTTAACCCTTAACCCCAACTACCCCGCAGGAAGCGTCGGGGATGAAGTTAATAAAGTTATATAGGTGGAGAGAGACAGATGAAAGACTTTTACGGGCAATTGATTGAAGCAAGTGAAATCATCGAACAACTCAGACAAGAGATGCAATTAAAAACATTTAGTCAAAAGGTTTTGCAGAAAAAAGTTATTGAGAAAGCCGCCCGGGAACGGGGGTTAACTGTGACTCCAGACGAAATTCAAGCTGTGGGCGACCAACTCCGCCGCGAGAAGCGTTTGGAGAAAGCGGCGGACACGATTGCTTGGCTGGTCGATCAGATGATTTCTGTAGAAGATTTAGAAGCCGGGATTTGCGATCGGCTCCTCAGCCAAAAACTAGCCGAACACTTGTTTAGCAAAGAAATAGAAAAGATTTTTGTTCAAAACAAACTGCAATTCGACCAAATAATTCTTTATCAAATAATTGTTGCCAACCGCCAGCTTGCTCAGGAACTATTTTATCAAATTCAAGAAGGAGAAATCAGCTTTTTTGATGCTGCTCATCTTTACGATATTGACGAAAATCGTCGGCATATATGCGGTTGCGAAGGCAAGGTTTATCGGTGGGGTTTAAAACCAGACATAGCCGTCGCCGTATTTAGCGCCCCACCCGGAGAAGTGATTCGTCCAATTGAAACAGAGCTAGGATATCACTTGTTCCTAGTTGAAAAGTTTCTGCCTGCAGAATTAACCCCTGAACGGTATCAAGAAATATTGCATAATCTGTTTAACGAATGGCTGGCTAACGAAGTCAACCATTTATTGTACACTTCTAAAGTGTAGAAACTTAATTTCTTGCCATCAAAAACCGATATATAACAATTTTAAATGAGTCGTAAATTTTTGACCCCACCCCAACCCTCCCCTTATCAAGGGGAGGGAGTAAGAAATTCACAAATGATTTAGGTTGGCTATAATTTTGCCGCAACCAAATACAATGCTAAAATTTAGGGAACTTCTGGGTGAACAGAGAGACCTAATATCGTATCCAACTGCATCAATATTATTCATTCCTTGGGGCGGTGCGTGAGTGTAAATAGTCTCATGCGTGTGGATTTAAATATTGCTCCCTTTCACGCACTCTACTACATATATAAAAAGTGCTTTTACGAGGTACTTATAGCTCAATAAAGTTTAGTTAAAAAAGTGATTTATTACCCTCGCAACGGCGAGAAGCATAGCGAACAATGAGACGCTTAGCTAACCCAAGCTTACTGATTTATAGCGCTATTAAAATTACTTTTTAAAATTGAGTTGTGCCCACCCCATATACGCCAGCTAGCAAAGCCAAATGGAAAAAATATATCGGTTAAAAACGCCTCTCTAATATATTATTCCCAAAAGCTACTTTTTAAATTCTCATTTTTCCCTCCTATCTATTAATTTCTGCGTCCATCAGCGTTCATCTGCATATATCTGCGCTTAAAAACCTACATAATTTTGCCGCCACCAAGCCCGCACAAACTTAATCTCTTCAAAGGTATAACGTTCTTCCAAGAAATCATAAATGGCTCTCAGTTTCTCATCCCCCATAACTTCAATTGCGTACACTATCGCCTGCTGGCGTTCCGGTTCCACCAACAAATTTATATCAACTTCCCTGCCCATTTCCATCAATTCTATCAGATGCCCAGAAATAGTATTAGGGCTCATACCCCGCGCATTAGCTATTCCTTGAACTGTCAAACCTTGTCGGTATAATTCCCAGGTTTGCATCTGCGAATAAGACGCAACGTTAGCAAGATTGGG
This sequence comes from Microcoleus sp. D3_18_C4, assembly GCF_036702355.1. NCBI lineage: Bacteria > Bacillati > Cyanobacteriota > Cyanophyceae > Oscillatoriales > Microcoleaceae > Microcoleus > Microcoleus sp. D3_18_C4. The sequence continues at coordinate 110,934 of NZ_JAUBTF010000007.1, read as the reverse complement.
AAGATTAACGACATCAGAAGATGCAGCACCACTTGGCAATCCTTGTGCTTGGCAAAAAGTGCGAATTGCCTCCAAAAAAACCTTACCGTACTTATCTCGCTTGTTGCTGCCAACGCCGTAAACTTCCTCGAACTCGGTGAGATTTTGTGGGCGTTTTTCTGCCATATCTCGCAAGCTTTTATCCGCAAAAACTACGTAAGGTGGCACAAATTGTTCGTCGGCAATTTGCTTGCGTAGTGTCCGCAGTATGGTAAATAATGCTTCTACTTCTACTGCCAAAGACCGAACTTTTCCTTGTACTTCCCGCTGGGGTTCAATGGCGATTTCAACTGTGCGCTGACGTTTCATAATTTCCCAACTTTTTTCATTCAGTTTCAAAATGGGAAACCCGTCTGTTCTTTCCTCTAAAAAACCTTGATTTAACAGTGAACGACTCAATTTTTTCCATTCCTCCGCACTTCTATCTTTGCCAATTCCGTAAGTAGAAAGTTGGTTGTGCTGGTATTGCAATATTTTTTGATTTTTTGAACCGCGCAGCACATCAATAATGTGATTCATGCCGAATTTTTCTTGGCATCTCGCGACGCAAGAAAGAAATTTCATTGCCTCAATCGTCCAATCTTCTACGGGTTTTTGGTTGCAACAGTTATCGCAAGTACCGCAGTTTCCGGGGAATGAATCGCCAAAATAACTTAACTGGATTGTACGACGGCACTCGGTGGATTCTGCATAGTTGATGACTCGACGCAACTGTTGGCGGGCAATTCGTTGTTCTTGCGGATCTGGTTTTTGCTCGATGATGTAGTCGATCATTTTGACATCGCCGTAGCCGAAAAATAAGCTGCAATGGGCGGGTTCGTTGTCTCGGCCTGCGCGGCCAGATTCTTGATAGTATCCTTCGAGATTCTTTGGCAAGTCGTAGTGAATTACAAACCTCACGTCGGGTTTGTTAATGCCCATACCGAAGGCTATTGTGGCTACCATTACTTGCACGTCGTCGCGAATGAAGCGGGTTTGATTGGTGGCGCGATCGACATCGTTCATGCCGGCGTGGTAGGGTAAGGCTTGGATGCCACTTTGTTGCAATTTATAGGCAACTTCGTCAACTTTTTTGCGGCTGAGGCAATAGATAATTCCCGAACCGCCTTTTTTTTGGATAATTTGCAAAACTTCGGCAAAACTGTGCTTGGTTTTGGGGCGAACTTCGTAGTATAAATTGGGGCGGTTGAAGCTGGCGACGTGGATGTAGGGATTTCGCAGAGTTAGCTGCTGGATAATGTCTTGGCGGACGCGCTCGGTGGCGGTGGCGGTTAGTCCCATAATGGGAATGTCGGGATATCGATCGCGCACTCGCTGCATTTGCCTGTATTCTGGTCGAAAGTCGTGCCCCCATTCCGAAACGCAGTGGGCTTCGTCGATCGCAAATGCCGAAATTCCTAACTTATTTGCTACTATATCTAAAAATGGTAAAAATCTCTCACCGAGCAAGCGTTCGGGTGCAACATAAAGCAATTTAATCTTACCTTCGAGAATCGCAGTTTCGCGCGATCGGGTTTCCTGACTGCTCAAAGTGCTGTTGAGAAAAGTCGCCCCAATTCCATTATCCTGCAAAGCTTCCACCTGGTCTTGCATCAGAGCAATTAACGGTGAAACAACCACTGTCAATCCCGGTTTCAACAGTGCCGGTAATTGAAAACACAAAGACTTGCCACCACCCGTCGGCATGACAATCATCATATCCCGTTTTTGTAAAGCAGCTTCGACAATTTCCTGCTGTCCCGGACGGAAAGAGTCATAGCCAAAAAAATGTTTAAGAGCTTGTTCCAGGGACAGTGGCACAGAAGATATTGGCGGATGAGACGCTGGCATTTGCAGTAGTTGGTTGTTGGCTTCTCAACTATTCTATGCCTTTTGAGCACAAATACAGTTACAATAATTGAGAATCTCAATTTAAGCAGAAAAACTGATGCCGAAAGCAATTTGGAATGGTGCCGTTTTGGCCGAGAGCGACAAGTGCGAAATTGTAGACAACAACTATTATTTCCCCGCCGATGCCATTAACCGTGAGTATTTCAAGGATAGCAGCACTCACACTACTTGCGGTTGGAAAGGTGTTGCTAGTTACTACAGTGTCGAAGTCGGCGGACAAGTTAATAAAGATGCTGCGTGGTACTATCCTACTCCAAAAGATTCTGCTAAAAATATTGCCGGATATATTGCTTTTTGGAAAGGAGTTAAGGTAGAGGCTTAAAGCAGTTTTGAAATAAAAAATGGGGCTGGTTGTGGGCGAATTTGGCGCTTAACCAGCCCCTTAAAATTTTAATCTTTTTCCCAAACGGCGACAGCTTCCGAACCCAAACCACGGCGAACAACAATCGGTTCGCTTTGTGTCAGATCGAGAATGGTAGAAACTTGATACCCCGGATCGGAACCGTCATCGACAATGACATCTACTAACTTTGAAAAACAGTCAAAAAGTTCAGCTTTGCCAAAACTTTCTGCTTTTCCTGCTGGCACGGGTGCTGCACCTTCATCATCCGTGGTAATGTTAGCGGATGTTGAAATAATTGGATTTCCCAAGGCTTCCAAAAGTGTAAAACAAATCCGCTGGTCGGGAACGCGAATTCCAGTGGTTTTCCGTTTTGGGTTCATTACCAACCGTGGCACTAACTTGGTAGCTGGCAGTAGAAATGTATAAGGCCCCGGTATTAACCGCTTGATAATTCTGTATGCTTCATCGCTGACGACAGCATAGTCGGTGATATTTGACAGAGAGGAACACAGGAACGTTAAAGGCTTATCATTGGAGAGTTGCTTGATCTGCCGGACTCGTTCTACGGCAGACTTGGAGTTGAGATCGCAGCCGATCGCGTAAACTGTATCTGTCGGATAAAGCATCATAGCCCCATCTTTTAGAGCTTTTGTAATCTTCTCGATCCGGTCTTTTTGGGGTGCAACTGGATGCACTTCGTAAATAGTTGCCATGTTAAGATATTGCAGGCTAAGTGGGCGATCGAAATATCGAGTGAAACAATCAATGTTGAAAATTAATTGTTAACAATGAATAAAATAGCTTATTTTGACTGTCCAACCGGCATTGCTGGCGATATGTGCATCGGAGCTCTCATCCACGCTGGCGTTCCTTTAGAATACCTAATCGAAAAACTCAATTTGCTCGGCATTTCGACAGAGTACCAGTTGCGGACGGAATTAGTCCACCGGAATACTCAACAAGCCACTAAATTTTATGTCGATTTAGCTGCGGATTTGTCGTTAAAACCCAAAAATTCCGCTACTGAACTCGATCCCTCGGAAACGGAATCCCCGACTTTCGACGCCCGCCACCACCATCATCACCGGGAAGAACATTCTCACAGTCACGGGGAACCAGATGCCGAAATTAGCCACAGTCATCACCGCAATTTACCGGAAATTGAGCAAATCATCGTCTCTGCAAAATTGCCTCCGCGCGTGGAAGCTTGGAGTTTAGCCGTATTTGGCAAATTAGCAGAGGCAGAAGGTGCCGTACACGGTATCCCCGCAAGCGAGGTTCACTTTCACGAGGTGGGGGCGACGGATGCAATTATTGATATTGTCGGTACTTGTTTGGGTTTGGATTGGTTGGATATTCAGGAGTTTTACTTTTCGGCGATGCCGACTGGTAGCGGTACGGTGAAGGCGGCCCACGGCCGATTAGCGGTGCCGACGCCGGCGGTGATGCGGTTGTGGGAAACGCACCGAGTGCCGGTTTATAGCAATGGGATCGATCGCGAATTGTGCACTCCTACGGGAACTGCGATCGCCTGTACTCTCGCCTCTGCTTTCGGCCCGCCACCACCGATGCAAATTCAGGCCATTGGTTTGGGTGCAGGTTCTCGAAACCTGGCAATTCCTAATATTTTGCGCCTCTGGATTGGGGAGAAGGAAGAAGGAAGAGGGAAGAAGGAAGAGGGAAGAGGGAAGAGGGAAGAGGGAAGAGGGAAGAGGGAAGAAGGAATAGGGGAGAAGGAAATATTTAACCAATTCCCAATGCCCAATGCCATAGAAACTATTACGGTATTGGAAACGCAGATTGATGATTTGAGTCCGCAGGCGATCGGCTATGTTTTTGATGCTTTGTTTGCCGCCGGAGCTCTGGATGTTTTCACGGCCCCAATTGTGATGAAAAAGTCGCGGCTGGGGGTTTTGTTAACTGCGATTTGTCATCCAGAATTTGAGGATGCTTGCGAAGCTGTGATCTTTCGCGAAACTACTACTCTGGGAATTAGGATCTCGACTCAACAGAGAACTATTTTACACAGAGAAATCCAGACTGTTCAAACAGAATACGGCGAAGTCAAGATAAAAGTTGCGAAGTCTGGAGAAACGATTGTTAATGTACAGCCGGAATACGAAGATTGCGCGGAAATAGCCCGAATTAAAAATATTAGCTGGCGGGAAGTTCACCGCTTGGCGCTGCAAAGTTGGTACGATCGCACTTAATCAATTACAGTGACTTACATGAGGAATTTAGTCCCTGACGGGCTGACAACCCGTCAGACTCAGCAGGCTTGAGGAATATCTAAATCAGAGGAATCAAAACCTCTGATATCGGTTTTGAGATGGCGAGGTAAATTCAGCTTTTCCGTCAATTCAGACGTAGTTTAGTTTTTGGCTACTTAAACTAATATTTAAGCACACTAAGTACGCAACCCCCAAGAGTACCCGTCCCCATCACTCGGGGCAACCGCAGCAACATCTCAATAAGCTTTTATGAACAGGCTTTCCGGCCTGTTCCACAAAGAGTGAATTTTCTTGTGGAACAGGCCGGAAAGCCTGTTCTTGAGAATGGTGCAAAATGTAAAATTTAAACAAACTGGCCCGTTGGAGTCGATCGCACCCGACGAATTCCAATCACCGACGGCATCGGCGATCTGCGCGAATCATTCGAGATATTACTCGGCCACAAACTCCCGCGAGAAACACTACGAGTTTGATTGAAAACAGCACCGTTCAAATCCAACATTTCAATTTGCCGACTCAGTACAGTACCATCATCGATCGGGCAATCTTCCCCCGGATGCTGCACCGCAAGCAATAGCGTATCTCCCACAAAAGTCGGCCCCGTCATTTCGCACCGATTCGGCCCGTAAGCAAACGGAATTACTGTTCCTGCATTCGGCCCAGAAGTCGGGATATAAAACAGCCAATTGTTGCCGAAAACTCCAGTAAAATCTGACACATTTCCAGTCTTTTTATGGTCGATCGTCGTTGGCTTTCCAGCCGCACCCACATCAAAACCGTTATGCGTACTCGTAGACATATCAGTGACACCCCAAATATTGCCTTGAGGGTCAAAAGCCAAATTGTCTACACTAGCAAATCCCGCGCCAGAGACTGAACCCGCTTCTCCACCTTGGGCCAAACGCTGCCAGCGGAAAGTCAAACCTGCACCGTCTGGACTGTCTTCAATTATTTTGTAAAGTCCTCCCGACTGCTGAGTGCTGTTGACTGCGCTACCGTATTTAGCAACAGTAAAAATGCGAGAATCTGGATAGCCGTCGCTTCCCGGTGCGGCATCAGTATAAGCAATAAAAACTTCCTTAGTAGTAGGATTAACTTCCAAATCTTCCGGCCGCGCCGTCGGGGTGCCACCAATCAAATTAGCAGCTAAGAAAGCATCAACTAAAACCGCGCCTTGGCTGCTGTAAAAATTAGCAAGAGTTTTATTGCTATAGCCAGGAAGTGCTGTTGCTTCATTGGTTGTATCTACTACAAAAGAACCGCCGTCTTCGGTTTGACCAGCAATTCCGGCGCGTTTGGGCAAGCGAGTATTTGCATCTCTTTGAGCTTTGCCAAAAGTTGCTAATTCTGCCTCGCCCACTTTAGAAGGACGCACCGGATTTGTCGGGGTATTTAATGTCAGTGGCAGCCATCTTCCAGTACCGTTGCGGTTATATTGGGCAACGTACAAAATGCCGTCTTCAAACAATCGGCTGTTGGTTTTATCTGCGGGATTGGTGACAGTACCGTTGCTGACAAATTTCCAGGTGTGTCCGCCGCGCCGATCGTCCCCCATGTACCCTATTAACTTGCGGCCTGCTTCAGCGCGAATCGCGACGTTTTCGTGGCGGAAACGGCCCAACCATGTGTGCTTCCGGGGGCGGAAACTTGGATCTTGGGGATCGACTTCTACCATCCAGCCGTATTTTTCGCCGACTAAGCCGAATTCCTCACCGATAGTGCCCTTGGCGTAGCTGGTTTGGCTACCGTTGGGTTTGATGTTTTCCTGAACCCCGACGAAGAATAGTTCGCTACCTTGGAAGTTTTCTTCAGCGGAGAGGATTGTGCCCCACGGGGTTGTGGCGCCGGAACAGTTGTAGGCTGTACCGATAATGCGGTTTCCGAGTCCGTCGCTGTTGACTTGCGCGAAGACTTGGGTAGCCGCAGGGCCCGTGCCCGTGAGGTACTCGTTATCCCCTTGTCTGGTTCCCCAGGAGGTGACATCTTTGTATTTGTCGGTACGCTGGCTGTTGATTCCCAGGCCCGAAAGTCCGTGAATACGGCGGTTGAGAGAGTCGCCGGCGATCGCCTGAAATCTACCGTTAGACTGTTTGGTGATGCGAACGATCGAACCACCAAGATTGTACAGAAATTCGCCGAGCGTAGCCTGATTCTTTACCGATAAGTCTATACCGAGGACGGCGCGATCGGTGGTGGGAAATGGTGCCAGATCAGACGGCGCTTCCGGCGTCACTTTCGACATCGGAAAGCCTACATACTCGTGGTTAACCCAAAGATAACCGTCGTCACTGCTGCCGCGAAGGCCTACGAAGCCGGTGTAGTCGTTGTTGTAGCCGAAATAGTCTGCTGGATTGGGAAAAACTCGATCGCCCCAGCGGAGAATCACATACCGTTCGTATTCCGGCGGTACAACCACATCGTCAACAATGCTGTAACTCGTTAATTTAGTATCCTGTGAGGCAGCCATCACGGTTCCCTGTCCGTTTAAGCCCGTCGGCATAAAGCTGGACAATTCTTGATAAACCGGCAGCGGGTGGGGAAGTCTTAACGGAGTGAAAGAGAGTGGCCCTACCACAGCTTCGGTCGAGGTGGAATTGATGCCAAACAGTGTTTGAGTTACTTGAGGGGCAAGCACAGTGGTAGCTGCGCTGCTGCCGAAGAAAATTAGCAGTTGTCGGCGAGTTATTTTAGACATAAATTCCTGTTCAGCCCAACTTCCCTAATCAGATGATTCCGTATGAAACTCTATCACTATTAAATTAAGGGGAGTTAACCTGAAGGTTAATTAAAATTGGGAGGTATTTAGGTTAACAAAAAGTTAAATATTCTAATGGGCAAGTGGTAATTGGGAATAGAGAGAGATTCAGGAAAAAATATCTATCCGTGTATCCGTGATTTCCGTGTCGTGCTGTGGGTTATTTGTTGTTTGCTACCAATGCCCGATGCCCGATGCCCAATGCCCGATGCCCGATTTCAATCATCTCGAAAACCCGGATCATTTTCTCGGGATGTCGATCGACTAGGCGCAGGTGCATTCATCACTTGCGAAAACCCAGAATTTGCGGACGAAATATTGCCGTCTCTGAATCCCAGCAGCAATTGAGCATCCGCAAAGTATCTAGTCCACTGTTCGATTCTCGCATCTTTTTGCCAGTCGTGGCGGGATACTCTCGATCGCAAAACTGGAACTCTTTGTCGGCTGCGATCGGCTGTAATGATGATTGTAACTTCTGTTAATGCCGGATTTTCTTGAAACTCGCGGGCGATCGACTCTTTCGCTAAATCTTCCGCCTGCTGCACTAAACTCGCAAAAGATTGACTGCCGTCCGAATCTAAGGTAAGGTAGCGCTCTTTGGTTTCAGCCAAAGCTATCGATATACTTGCTGTTAAACTGATAATTGCTAGAATGACGGCCGACAATAAGCGTAGGTACAAATTCATTATGTTTGAAACTAAATACTAACACTTGTCAATGATAGTTAATAAAATTTAACAGACTGTTAAGCTTAAATTAAAATAATATTTTGTGTCACCATATTTCCGCTTAACAGACAAGATGCCTGTTCCACAACAAGTGCCTTTTCTTGCGGAGTGGGCATCCTGCCCGCCCAGAAAATGGTTATTGATAATGGTGCAATATCTCAGTTTTACTCGAAATACTTGTCAGTAGCAAAGGATGTCGATAAACCAGCCCCCGCGTTCTCTTCATTATTCCTTTAACATCAGAAGGAACCCTCGATAATTAATCCGTGTATCCGTGTCAAAATCCGTGTCATGCCATCCCTCTTCCCTCTTCCGACTTCCCTCTTCCTGACATCCGTTACATCCGTTACATCCGTTACATAATCCGTTGCCGAACCTTCTTCCTTCTTTATGAAACTAACAAAATGTGCGATCGCCCTTGGTAGCAACTTAGGCGACTGCCTCGCCACACTCAAAAGCGCGATCGTAACCCTCAACAACACCCCAGGAATAGCAGTAAAATCTCATTCAAGCTGGTATCAAACCGCCCCCGTTGGGCCGCCGCAACCCGATTACATCAACGCCTGCGCCATCCTAGAAGTTGCATTAGAACCCGAACAATTGCTAGCAAAATTATTAGAAATTGAAATAAAATTTAATCGAATTCGCCGAGAAAAATGGGGGCCAAGAACCCTAGACCTAGATTTGCTGCTGTACGACAATTTAGTCCTAGAAACTCCGACACTGACTCTACCTCATCCCCGGATGACCGAAAGAGCTTTTGTATTAGTACCTTTAGCAGAAATTGCCCCGGATTGGGTGCATCCAGTGACGAAAAGTGCGATCGTCCAACTCCTGCAAACCGCAGACTGTTCCGGAGTGCAAGAATTGCAACTGTAAAAAGTGAGTACAATTCACGGGGATCGTACCAGTTTCCCAAAAAAATGCAACCGTAGGTAAGCTCGAAACAGTGATAGTTATCAGTCATTCCCAACCTAAAATCTCAAATCTAAAATCTAAAATCCTATGAGATCGCCTATGATGTCTTAAATCGGTGCCATCAAACATTATTCGCTTGTCGCTTATGTCGATCGGTCAAGAACTACCCCAACTCCTCAAACAACGCCTATTTTACCAAGGGCGCAAATTCAACTTTGACGTAGCCACCCTCCGTCTTCCCAACGGTTCCGAAGGCGAATGGGAATGTATTCGCCACCCAGGCGGAGCACTTGCAGTTCCCGTCACACCCGAAGGTAAACTCGTCTTGGTACGCCAATATCGCTTTGCCACAAAAGGGCGAATTTTAGAATTTCCCGCCGGGACAGTCGAAATCAATGAAAGCCCCGCCGAAACTATCAAACGCGAAATCGAAGAAGAAACCGGATATCGCGCTGGAAAATGGCAGAACTTAGGGCAATTTTTTCTCGCCCCCGGTTATTCTGACGAAATCATTTATGCTTTCTTAGCCCAAGATTTGGAAAAACTGGAAAAGCCGCCCGCACAAGACGATGATGAAGACATTGAAACAGTTTTATTCACCCCTGAAGAATTAGAAAAAGCTATTTTAGCTGGGGAACCAATTGACGCAAAATCAATTTCTAGCTTTTTCTTAGCCCGTCCATTTTTGACATAAATAGGACTGACAGACAAACCCGGTTTCTTATAAAAATCCTGCGTCAAACCGATAAAAGTTAACTTAGAAACCGGGTTGTTGAACCCGCTTGTGTCCAGGACTGTAAAATCTAAAATCTAAAATCTAAAATCTAAAATCGAATGTCCGATATATCCAATCTAATTTTATTTTGGCACCGCCGCGACTTGCGTATTTCTGACAACATCGGACTGGCAGCAGCGCGCCAGCAAAGCCCGAAAGTTGTCGGAATTTTTTGTCTCGATCGCAATATCCTAAATCGCGATGACGTAGCGCCAGCTAGAGTCACCTACATGATCGGCTGCTTGCAAAAACTCTCCTCGCGTTACAGGGAAGCAGGCAGCCAATTGCTGATCATTCAAGATGACCCGATCCTAGGAATACCGAGATTAGCAACAGCTATAAATGCTCAAGCAGTATTTTGGAACTGGGATGTAGAACCCTACGCAAAACAGCGCGATCTCTCCGTATCCAACGCCCTCCAACAAGCAGGAATTCAAGTTCAAAATTTCTGGGATCAAGTCCTGCACGCCCCAGATGAAATTCGCAGCGGTACAAAGACTCCATACACAGTTTATACACCATTTTGGAAAAAATGGAACAGTAAACCCAAAGCTCAACCAGTAGAGACACTGCCGATAACTTATCTGGAATTAATGACCGGATTAACGGCCGAAGAACAAGAAATCGCTAACCAAGCAGGTGCAATTGAAACAGTGCCAACTGCCTCTAGTTTAGGATTTCTTTGGGAAAATCCCTTAGTAATAGAACCCGGAGAAGATGCAGCGCAACAAAAATTAGAAGAATTTTGCGATCGGGCAATTTACGAATATCAAGAACAGCGCAATTTCCCCGCAACTAACGGCACATCTCAACTCAGCGCCGCCCTCAAATTTGGTGCAATAGGCATCCGCACTGTTTGGCAAGCTACCCAGATAGTAATGGAAACTTGCCGCAGCGAAGAAGCGTGCACAAGTATCCGCACTTGGCAACAGGAAATAGCGTGGCGGGAATTTTACCAACACGCCATGTATAACTTCCCAGAATTAGCAGACGGCCCCTACCGTCAAGCATTCAAAGACTTTCCGTGGGAGAACGATGAAAAGCTCTTTCAAGCTTGGTGTAAAGGCAAAACAGGCTATCCTATTATCGATGCAGCAATGCGGCAGTTAAATCAGACAGGTTGGATGCACAATCGCTGCCGCATGATAGTCGCCAGTTTCCTCACCAAAGATTTAATTATTAACTGGCAGTGGGGTGAAAAATACTTCATGCAAAAATTGATAGATGGCGACCTTTCTGCTAACAACGGCGGCTGGCAGTGGAGCGCATCGAGCGGCATGGACCCGAAACCTTTGCGAATATTTAATCCCGCGAGTCAAGCTCAAAAATTCGACCCGGAAGGGGAATATATTCGGCACTGGGTTCCAGAATTGCGTCGCGTTGATACTAAAGTTTTGCTAACAGGAAATATTTCGCCTTTAGAACGCCGACTTCTTCATTATCCCTCTCCGATCGTAGATCACAACGAGCAGCAGCGCAAGTTTAAGGAACTGTACACCCAGCAAAAAAACGCAGATTAGACAGCTCGATTTTTGGCTACATTTACCAGTAAATTAAGTTGAGGTGGCGCTGTACACCCCTCAACTTAAAAGATTGTATCAGTTATAATAAACTTAAATAAATCGGAGATTCAAATGGTAACGCTGCAATTAAGGCAAATCAGTGTACCCCCAGGACATAGAGTGCTGTTCAATGATGTCAACTGGCAGGAATTTGAAGCAATTTTAGAAGAGTTGGGAGAACACCGTGGGTCGAGAATAGCTTACAGTCAAGGAACTTTGGAGATTAGAATGCCACTACCAGAACATGAATTCAATAAGGAAATCATTGGCGATATGGTGAAAATATTACTCGAAGAACTTGAAATTGATCGAGAATGTTTTGGTTCGACGACTTTTAAGCGAAAAAGTATGTTACAAGGAATTGAACCTGACAACTGCTTTTACATTCAGAATTACGCTCTAATGATTGGCAAAAAGCGGATAGACTTATAGTCATTTCAAATAAATGTGAGACAAATGCAAGATGATGTAAAATCAAGAAAAATTGTTAACTCGGAGCCGAAAAATGGCATACAGTCTAGATTTGAGAAAAAGAGTAGTGGATTATGTGGAAAATGGAGGGGGTATAACCAAAGCCGCCGCCCTGTTTAAAGTAGGAAGAGCAACAATATACAGATGGCTAAGGAGAGAAGACCTCCGAGCAACTTGCGGTTGAACACCGTGAGCGAAAGATAGACTGGGAAGCACTTAGAAAAGATGTAGAAGAAAATCCCGAAGCAAGATTAATAGAAAGAGCAAGGAAATTCGGGGTGAGAGCGAGTGCCATATGCTATGCTTTAAAAAAAATGAAAATTACGAGAAAAAAAAAGAATTTCGTTATAAAGAAAGGAATAGGGAAGAAAGAATAAAATACTACCAAACACGCTCGAAAATTAATTAAGCTTCATGGCAGTAAAAGCCTTGTGTTTATTGATGAATCAGGATTTGAAAAGTTTCATGCTTGTGTTTATGCGTGGTCAAAAAAAGGAAAAAAAGTATATGGGGATAGACAAGGAAAACGGGGAAAAAGAGAAAACTTAGTAGCAGGAAGAAGAAAAGGAAACAAGGACTTGATTGCACCTATGGTCTTTACTGTCCGCTTAAATGCAGAAAGTTGTGAAGGGTGGTTAGCTTTATATTTATTGCCATCTTTAACAATACCATCAATATTAATCATGGATAATGCACCGATTCATCGTAAGACAGCAATTAGACTCCTGGTGGAGGAAGCAGGCCATCAGATACTTTTTTTACCAAAATACTCTCCTGACTTAAATGATATTGAGCATGATTTTAGTGCATTAAAGAGAGCTAGAATGTATTCGCATTCTGCCACATCTCTTGATGAGATTATTCGCGCTTATTGTGCAACTTAATGTCTCATTTTTATTTGAAACAACTATAACTGTCGATCCGCCGCCTGACTTAGTAATTGAAGTCGATCTAACTTCCAAAACTCAACTCGATGCTTACGAAGCTCTGGGGGTACCTGAAATATGGCGCTATGAAAATAAGAAGCTTCTGATTAATGTACTTCAAGAAGGGAAATATGTTGAATCGGAAATTAGTCAGATTTTTCCCAATCTGCCAATTATTGAAGCTATTTCTCAATATTGCGAACAAAGCCAAACAGTGGGTACGAGTCAAACTCTCAGATTGTTTCGCAAGTGGGTTAAAGACCACATACAAAAGTGATATGAAATCCCTAGTTAACGCACTTGCTGTCAGAAATCCGGCTTATTTACGATCGCCAAAAAGCCAAGTTTATGACAGCAAGCCTCTTAATTCCGTTGTATTTTTAATTTCGCTTTTGGGAAATAGAGAGAGAGTAAGGGTGTTGACCTTGAGCTCGATCGCCCACAAAAATAACATAAGTCCCCTTGTCCCCATAACCGGAAAATTCTACATTCCCCGCAGCAGCATTCGCCGGCAGGACGCAGAAACGCCCCCTCGGCCCCTGAATCATCAAACTCGGAGCTCCAGCGGTTTGTACTGCAATCCGCCAGTAAGGCAAATCCTGCGTTACTTCAATGACGTGGTTCGGCCCTTGAGAGACAAAACCGCAGTCGCCACTATTGTTCGGGCCGCCGGAAACTCCAGAAACTCCCAGCGGTTCGGGAAATCCGGGAGCAATTTGTAGCGGTTGGCTCCGAACAGCACCCGCATCCGCTAAAATCATTGCCAAGGCTAGGGTCACGATCGAGCTAAACCACAGTTTGCCGCGATCGCCCAGATAATGGATCTTCATGTTTCCTCACACAATGGCATTTGGTTCTAGTTCTTTGACGGTAGGGGATAATGGCGGTTCCAAACCCATTAATCTAAAATAACTTCGGAATTTTTTTATGAATCCTCAAAATAATTTCAATTGGCAGCAAGCGTTCGGAGAACTAAAAGCTAAAGTAGAACGATCGCCACTCATCACACAAAATCCAGACAGCTATCAAGCCGTCGGAACCTTCTACAATCAATTACTGGACAAGTTTCAAAGACTCCCCAAACCGGGGCAGGTGGCAGCCTTTGCCGTCGGAGCGATAATTGTCCTGACAGTCTTCAATAGCGTCGTACAGCTAATTTCAGCGCTGATGACTCTTGCCGTTCTCGGAGTGCTAATCTACATAGCGTATAAATTGGCAATTTCCCCCCAGTCCTCAAATACTAACGACAAATAATAGGAATTTCTAAATATGGCTAACCCCACCGCGCCCAGCGGCATCAATCAACCCGATCCGTCTTGGCAAACACAATCCAAGCAAATGCCACTGCTGGTTCGCAGGTGCGGCGCTTGGGCAGTGGAAATTTCGTTAATAGCGGCCAGCGCCCTCGTTCCCTTCAGTATCGGGGCATTGGTCAACAAGGAAACTGAAACCGTGCCGCTCAATTCCTCTGTAGCAGCAGCATCCGAAACCGTCGCCCGTACCTTGGGCATACCCGTGCGCGATCGCAGCCCTAGAGTCGCACCCCTAACTAATCTATTCTGGTCAGGGGCGCTGCTGGCACCGGCAGTTTTAGCGGGGTGGCAACTGTTTTTGCTCGCCAGAACCGGTCAAACTATCCCCAAACGCTGGTTCGGGGTCAAAGTTGTCACAGCGTCGGGTACTCCTCCGGGTTTTGGGCCAGTGCTAATTCGCGAAAGTTTGGGGCGCTGGGGAGTGCCTCTGGGCGTCGCTTACGGCATTTGGCGCTTGAGCGGTGCGTTTCCTGATTTGCTGATTTTAGGGGGGTTGAGCGGCTTGGCAGTGCTCGCAGACGGCGCTTTTGCATTGCGCTACAAACGCCAATCCGGACACGATCGCCTCGCGAATACTTTGGTCGTCAACGCTCGATCGCATCAACTGTCTGACACTCCTGTCAAGAGTCCAGATTGGACTGAGGAAGACGCGCAGATTGCGGCTTTGGTTGTGACTCCACAAAGCGGCCTGAAAGCAAATGCCAGTTTGTGGAATTGGATGCGCCAACACCCAGGCACAACTTTAGTGATAGTTACCGTCGGCAGCGCGGGATTGATTTTAACTTTGTTTGTCGGCACTCTCATCTACACTCAAAGTCAAGCAAATATGCGGGATTCCCGGCAGCGGAACGACGAATTATTTGTAGCTTTAGTCAGCAAATTGTCTCCCACATCGGCTAGCGGGGCATCGGGCAGACGATCGGCTATTTTGGCTTTGGGGGCCGTGGAAGACTCCCGCGCCGTACCGCTGCTAGCGGATTTGCTCGCTCAAGAAGACAACCGCGCCATGTTGGACGCGATCCAGCAAGCTTTAGTCAGTAGCGGGCCGAAAGCTTTGCCTGACTTGCAGCGGTTGAATCAGGCCCTCAGCAACGACCTCGATTCCCTGCGCTTTGGTGGCAAGGCCCCGGAACGCGAGTTAGCGGCCGCCCGCCTGCGAACAGTACAAAGGGCGATCGGCAAAATTCTCACAGTGTATAGCAGCCAGCTCAACGGCGCGGATCTCAGCCGCACGGATTTAGCTCAAAGTCCTGCCGGCCCGTCTCAGTTTACTTTAGTTTTAAACAAAGTTGACTTGTCGGGAATTAAGTTGAGAAATGCCAATTTAACCAATGCCAGCTTGCAGGGATCTCGCTTTTACGGCACCGGCGAAGACAGGCGTCCGGGTACATTTGACGATTGGATTTCTGACTTGAGCGGCGCTAATTTGGAAGGAGTAAATTTGGTCGGGGCGTCTTTGAACAGTGCTGTAATGAACCGCACTACTTTTGTGCGTGCTGTCATGAACAAAGCTAATTTGTCAAACGGCAATTTGAATTCAGCTAATTTCAGCAGTGCTATTTTAATTGGAGCAAATTTACAGGAAGCACTGTTAAAAAATGCAAGTTTTACCGGGGCAGATATAGGAAGCGCGAATTTGTCGCGAGCGGATTTGTCAGGCGCGCGTTTGGCCAAAGTGAAGGCTCAAGGCGCTCAGTTGTCCTTGACAAATTTGTCTAAATCGGAATGGCAAGGTGCTGATTTGTCCGGTGCTGATTTGAGCGGCGCCAACTTACAAAAGGCCGATTTGACTTCGACTAAACTCGCCAACGTGAATTTAAAAGATGCTCAGTTGCAAGATGCGAATTTTCGGAATGCGGAGGTGAGTTCGGTTGATTTTAGGGGCGCGAATTTAGCTAGAGCCGATTTTAAAGGCGCTGTGTTTCTGGGGAAGGCAGCTTCGGATCAATTTATTCAAAATCCGACTGGTAGTAAATCCGGTCGATTCCTAGGAGTTGATTTTGCGGAGGCTAAAAATTTAGATAAAAGTCAAATTGCTTACATTTGTTTGCAGGGGGGGATTCATCCGAAGTGCCCGCAGAAAAAGTAAGGATTGGTTGTTAACGAGTAGGCTAATACAGTTGAGCATTTAAATTGTATATTCAGGGCGGGTGGGACACCCCAAAAAAGTTTGATTATTTTTTGACATACAATTTAAATGCCACAACAGCTTAGTCAACAGTCAACAATCATGAGGACTGCAACCGGAATTTATATTACGCAATAGCATCGGAACTGGCAAGAGTCTCGAATTGCGCCAATAGCATTGCCTCACCATTATTTGGAGTTCCAAAAATTTTAGGTAACTGACCTGTTTCAGCGAGAACTTGTCTCACTTCTCGGTTAGATACATCGGCTAGATTTTTGTTATTTAGAATGGCATTAACCGCAGCGATACCCACACCTTGACCAACTGCGGCGTTGAATTCCACAATTCTGCCGACAGAACAGGCAAATCCTTCAAATCCAGAACACGGACTGACCACTGCCAGGTTAGGAACGTTTTTAATTAATGCGTGGCGGATGCCAACATTAAAGATAGGGTGTTTAAAACTCAGACTTTTAAACCATCCTAGATGAGTTGCTTTATCGCGAATACCCGGGATGCCCCCCCGTACATCAAAATGATAGCTAAATGTTGCCAGGGCTTCATTAGCAGGTACGCCACCTAACAGCATTTGTGCGCCAGTTAAAGGTTCTACAACTCCCGTCACATTGCCAGCGTGTCTGATATAAAGTTCTGAGGAATAAGTAATAGAAGTAGCCCCCAAACTCCTCAGCCAAGTTGTAATAAATAACATCTCTTTTTGCATATTAGCCGTGGGTTTGCTCCCGCTTCTAGCTAAGGCTTCTGCTTCGCTGGCGGTGACTGCAAATAACAGCGCATTCCACGAAAGTCTATCATTTGGAAGTATGGCTATATTTCCCTCATCTAGAATTATGCCGGTTTCAGGAAAAGATAGTTTTCTTCCTCTAAAGGAGTGGTAAGCTACAGATAGAGCTGGCGAGCGAACATCGATGTAATCGTTACCCGCCCACAGAGTTTTGAGATTGCCTTTAGTGTCGGTCATTTCCCGCCGGAGTTGTTCTGCTAGTTGGGCATCCTTGTCGGCAGCGTACAGCAAAAATTTTTGACTCTCTGCATCGGCCCGGTTGGTAAAGCGTTTTAGATAAATGTAATCGAATTCTTTCAGTGCTCTTGCACTGAGTCCTTGGGTTTCAAAAACGAGGGTGACTGGAAGTTCTGAATTAGGCAGACCAAATGTTTCAAATCCCTTCAGCTTTCTCACACCGGCAGCTTGAGCTAATTCGGCATTGACAGTGGCATCAATAAATTGCTTGCCGGCATAAACTAAACCTTGAGAGGTGGTTATACTGGCAATTTTTTGGCCTTCTTTAGTCACTGATTTAATTTCTACTTTGCTGAGGAGATCTGCCCCAGCTTGTACCAGCATTTCTTTCAGCGCTGCACTGGCTTTGCGGGGGTCAAGTGCAATTGCCTTAACGCCGGATTTTTGTAAAAATTCTTTATAGATTGTCGCCGGTGAACCAAAGGTATCTAACTTTAAAGATTGTTGAAGTTCTTCACTAATCTGACTTCTATCTAAATAAGCAAGGCCACCTCGTACCAAATGCCCGCCAATTCCTTCTTGCAAGCTTGCTTTCGACATCAGTAGAATTCGCGGATAACGCTTTGTGCGGCGAAGATATTCTCTGGAGGCTGAGATAACAGCTAGAACTCCTGGAACTTCATCACCAAAACAGATGATATCGTAAGAACGCAGATTCATGACCATTATTTAACAACCTCTCCTAATTTTCATGTTTTCGAGCTGGATCTCAATGTTTGCCGTCCAACTCTCTGTTTTTCCCAAATCTAGCTCGATCTTTCCTGATTTTTGCGATAAATATTCACACATTTCTGGACGCAGCAACCGGGTTTTTTCCAGAAAATCCTCTGTTGAGGACGATCGATATCGGTTGCAAAACCCGGTTTCTGAGCGTCTAGAGTCGGTCAGTCTGGTACTCTTGATTGCCATCAGCCCAGATTATCAGGATCTATCCCCAACTCCCGCAATCGCTGAGCTAGTCGATCGGCGCGCTGGGCTTCCTGTTGGGCGCGCTGCGTGGATTCTTTCACCTGTTCTTCAGGAGTCAGATAACGTTTTCCATCGGCATCATACCAATACAACCACTCCCTTGTCACCCCAGAATAACTTCCCCTTTCACAACCAATCCCCAAACCAATTTCTGGCATCCAAACTGGATTTCCTGGCTGTAATTCATACTTTCCATTGACTAACTTGTGTACTTCTAAACGGGGTTTACGACGGCGGCGGGAAGAATAAATGACGTAATAAAGTACGCCTAAAGCTTGATATTCCTCCAACTTTGTGCTGTATTCCTTGCGATAAGTTGGAGAAACTACTTCTAGCACAAAAGTAGGCAGAACATTTTCATCCCACAGCACGTAACTGGGACGCAATTCTTCGTCGTAAAATCTTTCTACTCCTAAACTTAAGAAAGCATCTGGGACAATGGGCGGTTCGTCAGGGTGATGATAAATACCCATATCTATGCCAAAAAACCAGTCCATGCGTTCTGCCCAAAGTATGAGCAATATTGCTTTTAACAACCCTGGTATTAGTTCTTGTAGTTCGTTATCCACAGGCGTTTCATCTGAGTCTGGTAGTTCATCGGCGGAGGGCCAGTGCCTGGGGAATTTGTAATCTAACATGGCGGCTTTCCTCAAAACTCACTAAGATTATACCGTTGATTTGTTTAGCAATAGTATTTATGGAACGAACCGCGAAGACGCGAAGGAAGAGAAGAGAAGAGAAGATGATAGGTAATCTCGACTGAGTTAATCTGAATGAATTTTTGTAAAAGATTTGCTGAGACTTACGCGATCGACTAAACTATGTCTAACCAGTCGGTTCTAATGGGGAGCAGCCGTTAGAGGAAACGGGGAAAGTTCGGTGCAAGTCCGGCGCTGTCCCGCAACTGTAATGAAAGTCTTGTCGCTTTCTGAGTCAGGATGCCCGCCGATGTGTTAGTTTACATAGTCTCATCTGCGAGGTTCAGTGTGAAGGCCAGAAATCGGAAATTAGTCAGCTTAGGATTGATGGCTGGCTTGAGTTGTTATATTGTCCTGGGTTCGGCAACGCCCGCCGCAGCTATGCACATTTCGGAAGGTTTTTTGCCGGTGCAGTGGGCTGCGTTTTGGTGGATGGTGGCGTTGCCTTTTTTTGCAGTAGGTTTGCGATCGATTACTCGTATTACAAAAGAACACCCCGAACTTAAACTATTGTTGGCTTTGGCGGGTGCGTTTACTTTTGTGCTTTCTGCTTTAAAAATTCCCTCGGTAACGGGCAGTTGTTCTCACCCGACGGGTACGGGTTTGGGTGCAATTTTGTTCGGCCCTTCGGTGATGGCGGTACTGGGGGCTTTAGTTCTGCTTTTTCAAACGTTACTGTTAGCGCATGGTGGCTTGACAACGCTGGGAGCGAATATGTTTTCGATGGCGATTGTCGGCCCTTTCGCTGCGTATTTTATCTATCAATTGCTGTTGCGAACTGGCAGCCAGCGGGCGGCAATTTTTTGTGCTGCGGCTTTGGCAGATTTGCTGACTTATGTGACGACTTCGATTCAATTAGCATTAGCTTTCCCGGCAGCTAGTGGCGGTTTTATGGCTTCGTTTCTCAAGTTTGCTGGCATCTTTGCTATCACTCAAGTACCCCTGGCTATCAGTGAGGGATTGCTGACTCTATTGGTTTGGAATTGGCTGCATTCTTACGGGAAGCCGGAGTTAGAAACTTTGAAATTATTGAGACAGGAGTGAGGCGCCGTGAATCAAAAACCTACAAAAAATCACCAATCTACTTCGCGGCAAAATTGGCTGTTGGCGGGCGCTGTAATTGTTCTGGCAGTGTTTCCTCTCGTTTTTGTGCGGGGTGAATATGGCGGTGCCGATGACCAAGCTAAGAAAGCAATTACTGAAATTCAACCGGGTTATAAACCTTGGTTCAATCACTTGTTTGAGCCGGCTAGCGGAGAAATTTCAAGTTTATTGTTTGCGTCTCAAGCGGCGATCGGGGCTGGCGTAGTTGGGTACGTCATTGGGTTGTATAAAGGCCGATCGCAATCTCGGCAGCAGTCTGATAATAAATCGTCGGAATGAACCATCAGATTGATAGTCTCGCTTATACAAATCGCTTGCGGGGGTTGCCGCCATCTCACAAGTTATCATTTGCGATCGCCCTTTTAATTCTGTCTCTAGTTTCTGGGGCGATAGTCCAATTGTCGATCGGCCTTTGGTTGGCTGTCTGGATCGTCGTCTATGCGGGTATTCCGGGGAAACTGTATTTGCGGTTGCTGTCGCTACCGTTGATGTTTTTGCTGACAAGTTTGCCTGCTTTGGCGCTGGGTGCGGTTGAGTTAAGTCAAATCCCCGCAATTCAGTGGGATATTTGGCAAGGTTGGGGGATTAGCATCGGCACTTTTTATCTGTATGTGAGTCGCACGGGAATATACCAAGTGAGCTTGTTATTGGCCCGCGCCTTCGCATCGACAAGCTGTATGTATTTCATTCTCTTGACGGTTCCATTTACCGAAATCTTGCAGATTCTCAGACAATTACGCTGTCCAGAGTTGGTCACAGAACTGCTATTACTAATGTATCGGTTTATTTTTAGCTTATTGGCGATCGCCGATGAACTTTGGATAGCCCAAAACTCGCGTTGTGGCTACCGCACTTGGAAGCGGGGAATGCAGAGTTTAAGCATTTTAATCGGGCAATTGCTTCAGCGAACTTTGGAAAACTACCGTCAAGTTTCGTTGAGTTTAGCGTCGCGCGGCTTTAATGGAAAACTGCGCGTTTGGAATTCTTACCCTTACAAACCTTCGCGAAGATATACATTTGAAGCTTTGTTTGGCTGCACAATTTTAACTTTGTTAAGCGCGGTATTTCAACGCTAAATTTATTAGGAATATTGAGATCACCCCTAGTTAGGACACGGCAGTGCCGTTTCCCTACAATTAATCGGGCGATGGTTACATCTTTCGCGGGGATGAGCAATGATTTTGAGGTAGGGAAACGGCACTGCCGTGTCCTCCGACAATTAATCGGGTGATGATTATATCCGAGGGGAGCGATCGATTATTTTGGGTAACCGTTCAGGGGGTGCGCCTGCGGCGCACCACCCCAAGAGGAGTTGTAAAGAATTTGGGGAGAAAGGCGGGCGTCAAAAATAGGAACCAAAATCTGGTAGTATAAGGTTCATGGCACAAAATTGCCCCAGTATCATAGAGCAGCTCCCTCCGGAAGATTGGGAAAAGACACCCGCCAGCGTCAAAAAAATGGTGGAGTTAATGGCGCTGCGGATTGAAATATTAGAACAACAGGCACAGGGATTACGTGAAGCCCAACAGCAATTAGAAGAAAAAGTTAATCAAACATCAAAAAACTCATCATCACCACCGTCAAGTGACCCACCCGGCTTTGGTCGCAAATCACAGAAAAAAACCGGAAAAAAAAGGGGTGGTCAGCCAGGTCATCAGGGCAACAGCCGGAACTTATACCCACTAGAAAAATGTACTTCCGTAATCGAGCATCATCCCGTCAGATGCTCATGTTGTGGAGAAAGCCTTTGTGGAGAAGATACAAACCCCTATCGCCACCAAATAGTTGATATTCCACCGATTGAACCAATAGTAATCGAACATCGCCTACACCAATTAACCTGCGAGCGATGTGGAACTGCCACTCGCGCCAAACTACCAGACGACGTAAACCCATCTGGATACGGTGTGAGAGTTGTGGCAACAATCGCATTATTGAGTGGATTATACCGTAACAGCCACCGGATGGTACAAAGCGCCGTTGCGGACTTGTTTGGGATCTCAATGTCTTTGGGAACAATCAACAAACTCAGGCAGGAAGCCAGCAATGCCGTAGCCGATTGTGTGGCACAAGCGAAACTTTACATCCAGCAACACGAAATTGTCGCAGCCGATGAAACCAGCTTCAATCAAGCTAATATTGACGGTGGCAACCCACAACAAAGACAGGCATGGCTATGGGTAGCAGTCACACCCCAGGTGACGTTTTTTGAGATTGCATTGACTCGTTGTACTCAAGCAGCTCAAAATTTGCTGGGTGAGAATTTTGGCGGGATTTTAACCTCAGATAGGTATGGTGCATACAACTGGGTAGACATCGAACGTCGGCAATTATGTTGGGCCCATCTTAAAAGAGAATTTATTAAAATCTCGGAACGTCCTGGAGTATCGGCAGAATTGGGAACTCGATTACTTCAACAACAAGAAAAGCTCTTCAAGTTATGGCAGAGGGTGAGGGATGGCACTCTTAGTCGTAATGATTTTGCCGAATTAATCAAAGAAATTCGTCATCAAATAATCACACTGTTACAACAAACTGCTGACTACTCGATTGGGTCGAAGGAGAAAACCCCTTTGGCTAAAACGGTGCGTACTTGTCGCCAACTACTTTCTGTTGAGAGTGCGATGTGGTTGTTTGCGACCACTCCAGGTTTGGAGCCAACCAATAATGCTGCCGAAAGAGCAATTCGTCCGGCTGTGATCTGGCGGCGCACCAGTTTTGGTTCGCAGACCCAAGCTGGGAGTATGTTTGTGGCACGAATGCTAACTGTAGTCACCACACTTAAATCGCAACAACGCAATATCTTGGAGTTTATCACTACTGCTGTTGCCAATAACCGTGAAGGTAAATCTGCTCCTTCTTTACTTCCATCCGTCTAAAGAACAGTGAAGATGACGCTTGAATTTTTCATTTAGCTTTATATAGTTACTTGATTGCTGACAACAAGTGATGCTGGAAAATTGATTTAATGCACGAAAGAATTCCTGATTACATTCTTGTTAGCTCACAAACGGCTCTCCAACATATTGATACTTAAACTCCTCTTGGGGTGGTGCGCCACAGGCGCACCCCCTGAACGGTTACGAATTTGATGCAGCAACTAGCCAAAGAACAGGGTTGTACTATTTTGTTAGTAACCCACGATAACCGTATTTTGGATATTGCCGATCGCATCCTTCACATGGAAGATGGAAAATTAGCCTAATTTTTAAATTTCCGAAGAATAGACATCACCCATAACTCCCTCATTTTCAATTTTGGATGTCAAAATTTAATCCCAAATTGCCCAACCCCAATCTAAACTCGTCCTTGAACTTTTGACTAATTGCTAACAACCAATCCTTGCCGGTAAATCCCCAAATTTTGCAGGTACATTGCTTCGAGTTTGGGCATCGATGATTCTACAGAACCGCCATAACGCCGAAAAGAAGGCCAGATGTAAGCGAGTTTTCTGACTGCTGACTCCAATCGACCCGCTTCTATATCTTCTAATGCACCTTTTTCTCGGATTAACTCTATAGCCATCAAATCTTGATTTTCTGGGCTGAAATCGGGGACGCCAAATTTTTTGGCAAATCTGTCCCAAGTGGTGCTGAGAAACTGATATCGCCCCGCTGCGTCGGAACAGAGTTTTTTGCCGTAGCGACGGCCGCACCTCATTTCTCTGGGATGATCTTGAAAGCTGACAAATTTCGTGCCGGTGTACTGGGTGCGGTAGCCGTCGGGGCTAGCGGTTCCTTCGGCGGCGGCAATCGTGTCGAGAAAGGCTTTGACTCGACGTTCGGGGCTGATGCTATCGAGTCTGCTATCCTGTCTGGGATCTGGTGAATTCAGGGTTGCTGTTTTGGGCGATCGATCGCGATCGATGTTATCCTCTCGTTTGTCTGGTGAATCGAGCGCCGCCACTTCCGGTAGGCGTTTCGGGGCGGGCGAGCTTCCTGCCGAGACCGATTGTGCCCACAGCAGCCTCGGCGTCATTCGACCTAAGAAAAAGCACAAACAGATTAAGAAACCCCAAGAGAGTTGAAAACGAAGGAGTTTGGAGTGATTCCGGCGCAGAACCGGCCACCGGTGAAGGGGGAGTGTTGCGGGCAAAATTTTCGTTTGCTGGCCGAAGGCGAACAGCGATTTCAGCGCTAGCAAGGTTTGCTGGTAGAAACGCGGTGGAAGTTTCCGAGCTCTCATCGCTCCGGCGAAAGTCTCCACATCTGTCAGAGTAACTTGTGCCAGCGGTTTTGCGACAAACACTCGAAAATGGTTGGCCGCCTGCCAGCTAAAGCGCCGGTTGCGGGGGGATTTGCGGTTTACCCACAGGCGAATTAGCTCCATGTCTGACATAGGGAGCAGGTGGCTTCCCAGATGTTTTGATGCGTACAAAAGTACCTCCTGATATCAGTTCAGGTTGAAATATCCCAGTTTGTGGACTTGAGATTGGTTTCACCGTTGAAATTGGGGACTGGCAAGGAAACAAATCTCTTTCGGGGCGATCGCAAACTTCAAATTTTTCGGTCATCACCGAAGGGCAGCGATAGGGATCAAGATAAACTGGTTTCAACCATATCCAGTGATACTACTAAGTGTTCGCCCGGTCAAGTTCACGGGCAGATTTGACGATGGGTTGAGTCTAAAATTTAGTGATTCGACAGGCCTCGCCGTCCCAACTGACATAGGTTTCAAGGTACTGGCATCCGGCTGGCTCAAAAGCGAGCGATCGCATTTTTGTCTATCTAATATTAAGAATTCTACCGGTGTTTGGACCCGGAGGATTCCTCAGCTTGAATGCTGAGCAAATTTTTGCGTTTTGCCAGCATCAGGGAACCGTAGCGGTTAGCCCAAACTTGAGTAAACTCAGCACCTAAGAAGAGAATCTGAGCCGAATAATTGATCCAAAGTAAGATAATCACGAACGAGCCAGCAGCACCGTAGGTAGAGGCAATACCGCTACCACCTAGGTAAACTCCAATTAAGGATTTGCCGATCGTAAATAGCACTGAGGTGATGGCGGCGCCGATCCAAACATCATTCCAGGCAAGATTGACATCGGGCAAAAGTTTGTAAATTAAGGCAAAAAGCAGCGTAACTACGCCAAAGGAGAGAGCAAAGTCCACAATCTGCCAAATGCCGACTGGTAAGTGCAGCAAGCCGTTCAACCAATAGCTAACGGCGGCTAAAATGGCACTAATTACTAAAGATACTAGCAGTAGAAAGCCTATGCCTAAAATCATTGCAAAAGACAATACGCGATCTTGCAGAAATCCCCAGATCCCGCGTCCGGGAGGCGGTGAAACATTCCAAATAGTATTGAGGGCTTCTTTGAGATTAGTAAACACATTGGAAGCCCCCCACAAAAGTGTAGCGATACCGACTAAAGTAGCAATCATTCCCGACTTTGGTTCGGAGGCTTTGAGGATTAGTTCTTGGACGGTTTCGGCGCCATCTTTGCCGATTAAGCTTTGGAGTTGGGCGACGATTTGACCTTGGGCTGCGTCTGCACCAAAGACTAAACCGGCGATCGCAATTACGATAATTAGCAGCGGGGCCAGGGAGAAGACTGTGTAATAGGCTAGGGCGGCGGCTAAGGTTGGGGCTTTATCTTCTTGCCATTCAGTAAAAGTTTCTTTGAGCAGCGATATGACTGTTTTTAATTTCACGGCATTTGGTTTCCTTATACTTTGAGTATAAGGAATTATACAAGGTTAAGAGTTTTTTAGCCTCAGCCACAAGATAGATTTATCGATTAGCAAATTCGGAAGATTATTTTTATGTCAGATTCCCACACAACAGTTAACAACACCGAGGTAAAAATGTCCAAAAAAGCAATTTCTTGGGCCAAAATGAGCGCATTAGTAGCGGTGGTCAATTTTTTGCTGGTGCTTTTCCATTTCAGTTACCTTCA
Source organism: Microcoleus sp. D3_18_C4 (assembly GCF_036702355.1). Classification (NCBI taxonomy): domain Bacteria; kingdom Bacillati; phylum Cyanobacteriota; class Cyanophyceae; order Oscillatoriales; family Microcoleaceae; genus Microcoleus; species Microcoleus sp. D3_18_C4. The sequence goes on along the minus strand of NZ_JAUBTF010000007.1, from coordinate 85,146 downwards.
GTTGCGTCCTGTTTATCAGAGCTATTTTCCGGGGTTAGTTAAAATTTATGACCCGATTAAAGGCATTGATTCGAGTTTGCAAAATCCCGCATATTTGAAAAGCGCTGACCAGTTTTGGCGAATAGATACGTTTTTTATTTGTTTTTTTGGTGCGGAATTTTTGATTAAAAGTCTGTTCCACACCCGCCGTAAACCGGGGGTAACTTGGTTTAATTTTGTGCTGAGGCGCTGGTACGAAGTGTTTCTGGTGATCCCGATTTGGCAGGGGTGGCGGATTCTGCCGGTATTGGTGCGGCTGCACAAGTCGGGTTTGGTAAATCTCGATCGCGTAGTTGCTCAAGTTACCTACGAACCGGTGGCTTATTTAGCCAATACGATGTCGGAATACATGATGGTGCGGTTTATCAATCAAGCTAAAAGTTCGATCAAACAGGGCGACGCGGCGCAGATGTTGCTGGCGCAGCAGCCGTACCTTCACGTCAATCAAGAAAATACGATCGAACAAATTACCAAGCGGATTTTGGATCTGACAATTTACAAAGTTTTGCCGCAAGTGCAACCGGATTTGGAAGATTTGCTGCACCACAATTTGGAAACAACAATCAAACAGTCGGATTTCTATCAAATCCTGCAAACTTTCTCTCCGATTAACATTTTGCCGACGGAGATGACGGAACAGTTAGCGAATTATTTGGCTCAAACTGCTGTTGATGTGGTAGCTACTACTTATGAAGACGATAAAGGTAGAAAAATTCTCGATAATTTCAGCCAAGAATTTAATCAAAGTTTGCGGCGGGAATTGCAAGATGAGAAAACTCTCGCGGAATTGCAGTCGCTGCTGTCGGATTTGTTAGAAGAAGTGAAGTTGAATTACATTCAAGGCGGGTTGAAGTCCGATCCGGTGCAGACTTTTACGGAAATTAACTCGCTCCGGGGAGTAAGGGAGAGTTGATACAGCAATGAGTTGCCGTGTTGTGAATTAGATTCTTTTTTTAACTCACATCTTGCACCATTGTCAAGAACAGGCAAGATGCCTGTTCCACAAAAAAATCATCTCTTGTGGAACAGGCATCTTGCCTGTTCCTAAACAAGTAATTGAGAATCGTGCAATATCTCAGTTAAAACGAACCACGAAGACGCCAAGGGCGCGAAGGAAGAGAGGAAAAAGAGTTCACAAGTTCTACGGGTAAGGTGTGCCTCGGCGCACCTACGAATAAGGGTAGTGGGGATATCCGAAATGTCGGGGAATAAAGCTATCTGAATCCAAGCTAAAATAAAAGAATTAAGCTAAAACCTCTATCATATTAGATATCTATCTTGAACAACCTTACTTGCCTGGAAATAGAAGTCGCTCAAACAATGCTGAGATTAGCAATGTTGGTGGGCTTAACACTTTTAATTGCCTTTTTTGTGGCGTCAGAACTAGCATTAGTATCAGCCGATCGCCATCAAATCCGCCAACTTGCCCACTTGGACGATCGCCCAACCGCTAAAACCGCCGAACTCGTCCACCAAGCTCAGAACAACATACCGCATTACCTGTCTGTGACTCAAACTGGCACAACAGCAGGGAGTTTGCTGTTGGGTTGGTTGGGTGAGGGAGCGACTGTACACTGGATCGAACCGTGGATCGACAAATTGCCGATCGGTCATTTGCCGGCCGTGCTGACTGCTCATTCGATCGCAGTTCCCGCAGCTTTTATCTTAGTAACTTACGTAGAAATAGTCTTAGGAGAACTCATCCCCAAAGTATTAGCAACCCACGCCCCAGAACGCACTGCTTTGCTGCTGATGCCAGCCCTCGAACTCTGCTCAAAATTACTGTGGCCGCTGCTAGCAATTCTCAACAGTACCGTGCGGCTGCTGACTGGTTGGATTACCAGTAAAGAGTCTCAACCGCTGCTGTCACCTTCCCAGGCCACTCTCGTCCAAAAAGATGCTCATTCGGCACTAATTTCTGGCCTATGGGAAGTGACAGCAGTGAACGAAAAACTCGGATTAAACCTGCCAACTAACCAAGCTTACCAAACAATCGCCGGATTCGTGATCCACAATTTAGGTAAAATGCCCAATCAAGGCGATCGGCTATTGTGGGGTGAGTTGGAAATAGAAGCAGAAAATGTAGTAGAAGGCAGTTTAGAAACAGTGCTGCTGCGTCAGGTAACTCGCCCCTTGTTTGAGACTCAGCAGCCAGAACTTGTGTTAAATTGAATTACTACGGCTAGGGACAATGATTTCTCCAATCTTTCTCTTCCCTTCTATTCTCTTCCTTCGTGTCATAAGCGTCTTCGCGGTTGGTTTCCATCCTGAGATTTGAGATTAGCAACTAATCCCAAATCTCAAAACCTGCGCCTTTCATCACCCAACAGCCACCTTAACCGCACCCCCAGCCAACTGCTCGTAATCCTCCAACAACCACGCAGGCAAACAAGTCTTCGCATCCTGAACCCGCAACTGTCCAGGGCGACAATACAGCATCGCCGCCAACAAATTATTCACAGCTTGAGGCGTTCCAAACCCTTTACTCAACTCAACAACCAAGGACTTAAAAAACGCGCGCTCGCTCTCATTCTGCGGCTCGTTAATAAACCCGCTGCCCAACATTGCTTTGTAACCCTTGCCAAAATCGCTCCGGTACAAAACTTCTACTTGTTCGCCGGAAACGCTCAGCCACAAATCGGCAATTTGCTTACGAATTTGTCGCAAATCTGCTATTACCAATTCAGCCGTAGGGTCAATTTCATAGAGATTGACGGCAGCAGTTAATTCATTGAGAAACTGCGGCATATAATCTTGTTTGACCACTGTTTGTTCTGTGGTCGCAAATGCGCTTTCAAACACCTTTTCATAATCTTCAAGCAACCACTGCGGCAAGCGGGTGCGAGCATCGGGAACCCGCATTTTACCAGGAACAAAATACAGCATCGCCCCCAGCAGAGCATTGATAGCTTGAGGCTGCACCAACCCTTTGCTCATTTCAGTCAATTTGTGCAAAAACTGCTGTTCGACTTCAGTCATCGATTCTGCTTGCAAGCCGCAGCTAAGAAGTGCTTGATATCCCTTGCGAACTTGTCCTAGGTAAAAATTTTCTAGTTTCTCTGAAGGAACAGTCAGCCAAAAATCAGCCATTTGTTTTCTGATTTGGCGGAGTTCCAAAACTACCGATTCGTCTGACGGATCGATGCGGTAAAGATTGACGCATCCTAACAGTTGATTCACAAATTGCGGCGATTGAATGTATTGAGCGAGCAAGTCAGAAGTTGAATCAGACTTGACGGCGGCTTCACTCTCAAAAACTTGTTCGTAATCCCCAATTAACCAGTGCGGCAAACGGTTGCGAGCGTCGGGAATTCGCATAGTTTCCGGCGGGAAATATAGCATCGCGGCAAGCAAGGCGTTGACAGCTTTGGGATGGACTAATCCTTTGCTAATCTGGGTTAATTGCTGCAAAAACATTTGTTCGCTTTCCATCATCGGTTGACGTTGGAAATCGCTCTTTAGCAGAATTTGATAGCTGTTACCTGAAGCACTTTTGTAGGCGGTTTCGAGATTTTCCGTGGGAACGTTCAGCCAAAAATCAGCGATTTGTTTGCGGATTTGACGCAATTCGGATATGGCTGAGATGTTTGAGGAGTTTCGTTGGTAAAGCTTGAGGGCATTCGAGAGCATCTCGCCCAAATCTGTCTGCTTGGGAATGCTATCCTGTAAGCTGCGGGATGCTTCCAGGTGGCTGGCTTGCCATTTGCCAAAGAGTTCTTGGAATAATTTGCCGATCGCCCCCGAGTATGCAACACTGTCAAAACAAGCCGGATTAGCTTGCATTTTCTGCTGAATTTCCTGGCGATAGCGTTGCCGAAGTTCACGATTAGTGCCGAGAGTAACTGCTAGCTGAATGTAAGATGCTTCGCTATTGGCAATTAAATCCGGCATAGAGAGCGATCGTACCACCGCCGCCCCCATTCTTGATCGCAAAGTATCGCCATCCCTAACCACCGTTGGAAGTCCCACCTCTAACGGATCTACAAGAGAAGTAGTCCCCGCATAGGGATAGGAATCCAAATAAACATCCCCCAACTTCAGAACTTCTTTAACATCCGCACGGTTAGGAAAACTCTTCAACACCCGCAAACGGTTACTCTCAATGCCATACTTAGCAAAAACGGCTTTCATATTATTTACAAAAGCCCCCCCAGGATAATGATTAGTCCAGCTAGGGCCGAAGGGCATTAAAAACAGCACAGAATTAGGAACAGCAGCAATAATTTTTGCCCATGTTTCCCTTAACTCCGGCAGTAGCTTATACAAATTAGCACTTGAAATAAAGACAACCGATTCCTCGGAAATGCCGATACTATTTCTGGTGAAATTAATGTTAGGGGTGTAAGGTTCGAGGGTATAGCTAAAACAGCAACCAGGCCCGTCAATAGTTGCTAATTCCTCGCGATAATGCTCCTGTCCTTCAGGTGCAGGTTCCATCAACTTACCAGCAATGTAATAGTCAATGTGTCGAATTCCTGTGGTAACGGGAGAATTAAAACAGGTAGTTTGTACCCGCGCCAATCGATGCAATGCTAGTAAACTAATCGGATGAGTAACCGCAGTAATATTAGTAGCAATCAGCAGAATATCTAAGTCATCAGCCCGGATTGTCTGAACTTGACTTGGCAAGTCATTAGACAGTTTAACCAGTCTGTCAGCGCGACTCTGACAATACTGTTCTAGTTTATTCCCGTCGAGATTGAGAGCGTATAAAATAATTTCAAATTGCTCTCGATTCAGATATTCAAAAGCGGGTAACGTGGCGAAAGTTTCCGTCATCGCCGCAAAATGTTTAGTCAGCACACCGAGGCGAATTTTCTGCCTGTTTGCAGGTCGAGCCGGAAAAATGCAATCAATCGCAGCCCCACGATTTTTCACGGCATATTCAATAATATCTGCCCGCTTTGTGTAGATATCCTTGAGATTTTTACTGTTGAAGTACAGAGGAATAAAGTTAGCACTTTGAGTGAAAAACCAAGCGATGTCCTGCCAAACTTGTGAGTTTGGGTTCTTGAAGATATTGCTATGCAAATAACTGACCCATCCCTGGACATACCGGCAATAATTGTCAGCCTCTCCTATTTCTTGAAAGAGAGTAGGCGCAGCAAACATAAATTTGAGATAGTCGTTGACAAACCAATTAGGTATAGCTGCCTTTTCATAGTTCAGCAGTAACTGATCTGCACGACGATAGAGGGCGGCTGCCAGTAGGTAGTTAATATCTTTGGGAGTTTTAACTCCCTGGGAGAGATGTGCTGCTAGTTGATCGATAACAGTCTTTTCGGCATCTGTCAGCGCTTCATCTTTGATATTGCTGTTTAGCAGTAGCTGCTGCGCCTTACCAGCATCACCGCCATAGGCATTTGCCACTTGTTCTGCAGGCAGATTCAGCCAATAATTGGCAAGTTGCTGCCGGGATTGGCGGAGGTTAGCGAGGTTTACTTCATTAGCTTGGTCTTTTTGATACTCTCCCACATATTGGGACAGCAAAGTTAAAAATTGTTCGGGTTTGTTAAATTCCACTAATTCATTAGCAATTAAATTGCCGTGTTGCTGCAAAATTTGCTGTGACCAACGCACTTCTTCTGGTTTGTAAAGTTGAGAGTGTAGGTGAATAATTGTGGCTCTCATTAAGTCTAATTTTGGGCGATCGCCTGCCATTTTTTGGGTTCTGCTAGAGCCGTCGCCGTGCTGCCTGTAATAGAGATAAGGCTTAGGTAATCGATCGCCTAACCAGCCTTTTTCATAGGCAGAAATCCAAAATTCCCAATCTTCGCATCCCAGCTTCATCACTTTTTTCAACCCGCCTACTTGCTCGTAAATCTCCCTTCTAAAGAGCGAAGTAGCAGGGGCTTGATTGTCTATCAAAAACCGATTAGCATCAAAGTCACCGTGAACAACTAAATCGCAGTTTGCTCCGAAATGTTGCACATCTGTATAGACAAAACCAACCTTGGGCTTTGCTAATAAAATTTCCACGCACTCCTCTAAAAATTTGGGATGAATTTTATCATCAGCATCTAGGAATAAAATAAACTTTCCTGACGACTGCTGAACGCCAAGATTTCTCGAATCAGCGGGTCCCGTGTTGGGTTTATCTATGAGGCGAAGCGATTTTTGAGGATACAGTTTAATTAAATATTTTCCGAAGTTGCTGGTATCATCAGTGCTGCCATCATTGACAATGATGCACTCCCAGTTTGGATAAGTTTGACTGACAACACTTTCAACAGCTTCTCTGAGTAAAGTTGCGTGATTGTAGCAGGGAATGATTACGCTGACGAGTGTTTCTGCGGAGGTGCGGAAGGGCATGGCATTTAGTTGTGATGGAGAGATTGAAACAGGTAATGTAGTGGCTGGTTTTACACCTCGGCGGGTGATCCCATATTCATCCCATATTTGCCGAGTTTCTTGCTGCGATATTGGCGATGAATGTTCCAAGCCTTGTGGATTTTCGCAGTACAAGCCGAGAATTTCTGGCAAGTGGACAATATTTTCGCTTTTGCCAATCCGCAGCCAAAATTCGTAATCGCCAGCAGCCGTAAATTCGGTTCGGAAATAGCCGTATTTTTCGTGCAGCGATTGTCTCCACATCGGCTGGGGGCCAATAATGCAGCGCCGTTCGAGTTCGCTGTAGTCAAAGGCTGGCCAATTCCAGCGCTTTTCTGCTTGGGTTTTGACAAAAGTATCGTTGGCTGTGCTGGTGATTAATTGGTCAGCATAAACCAGACTTACTTCGGCATTTTCATCCAAGTATTTCGCCATGATTTCTAGGGCATCGGGGCGGTGTCTGTCATCGGTATTAGCATTAGTCATGTAAGCTCCGCGCGACATCTTAATGCCTCGATTCCAGGCTGCATATAATGTCTCGCGTTCAGAAGTGCGATCGTACACAATATTCGGATATTTCGCTTGAAATTCCCGCACAACAGACTGTTCATTTTCTTGGGAACCGCTGTCAATTACTATGATTTCGAGTTGACCTTGTTTGTACAGCGTTTGCTCTACTAAGTCCTGCAAGCAGCCGCGGATAAATTTTTCGGAATTGTAAGTAGAAACGATCGCAGATACTTTAAAAGCGGAGGGGACAGGCTGGGAGTTCTCAGCATTCCCGAATTCCCCCTGCAAGCCTGCATCAGTTGGCTGTTGAACGGAAGCATTCTCCGAATGTGCGCGCTCAGCTACTTGAAGCAAAAGTGAGCTAACAGTTGCAGCCATTTTCGACCAAGAAAACTTATTAGCTTGCTCTAACCCCGCCGCAATTAATGAGTTGCGGATATTGGGCTTCTGTATTTCCCGCAAAGCATTGACAAGCCCAATAACATCATCCCCGTTTACATAAACCGCTGCTTGTCCTGCTACTTCTGGAATCGAACCGTTTGGAGAGGTGATGACTGGACAACCGCAAGCCATTGCCTCAAGGACTGGCAACCCAAAGCCTTCATATTTCGACGGATAAACTAACACGGAAGCACCAGAATAAGCAGCTCTCAGCTCGCTGTCGCTTAGTTGCAGCGTGTGGACAGTATTCCCAGAACAGTACAATTCCAGCTCTGGTTCTAATATAGGTTTGCCACCTGCACAGACTATATCAAAGTCAAACTTGTTGGCAAGTTGAGAAAAGGCTTTGAAGAATAATATCCCGTTCTTGTAACCATGCCAGCCTACCCTTTCGCCTACCAAAAGAAAATAGGGCTTGGTAATGCTGTATTTTGACTTAAATCCTGAAATTTCTTCTCTATCGGCTGGCGAAAAATTGGCATCAATGCCACAGTGCGCTACAGCGACAGAACTTGAAGGAATATGAGGAAAAACCTTAACTAAATCGCGGGCTGTATTTTCGGAAATGGTGATGTAAGCCCAGGCATGGCGGATACCGTTATGCTTTTCTCTCCACTCGGGATGACCAATATTTTGTCCCATCAACTCTGGGATCATGTCATAGGCCATGAATACCGATGGCGTTGAAATTGGTGTCGTGTAGTAAGTAGAAATAAATAAATCGGCTTTTTCTTCATCGCAGATTTGTTGGAGCATCGCGCGATCGCGATCGGTATTACCGTAATCGTAAAGGGGAATAGTTCGATAACGGATACCGGGAATTTTTGGGGCAGTTCCGTTTCGATCTAAAATGATAATATTTTGAGCAAAGTTCGTATTGGCCCATTCTTGCCAGAGGGATTTCCAAACGCGAGCAATACCTGTATTATTATGTTGAAAAAATACACCATCAATGAGAATTGTCGGAGATTTTTGACTAGGCTTAACAGCAAGTGCAGGTAAAGGAGACACAGTTTTAAATTGCCACCTTTTTGTACTAATATCTCGTTGTGCAATGGGTTCGACTCCACAGGCGATCGCGCTATTGACTTGACTCTCATCATTAACCCAATCAAAGTATTGACGCAATAACACAGGAAATTGAGTCTGTTGTTGCAGATTCAACCATTGGGAAGTCGCATTTTTATAACCATAATATTGCTCTTTAAAGCGCAATTGATTCGGGGTAACGTAGGCAAAATGTTGGAAAACCAACCCCTCTTTTTCGGTTTCTTGATGTCGAAAAGGATTAACAAACGCGACATCACGCCATTTACCGTTAGGTAAGGGTTCCGCTAATCTGGGCGGTTCATGGGTTGCCCATACCATACCTGGTTTAAAACGCCAAGTGCGTAGCCATTCATATTGAGGATTATTTGCATAACAATTACGAGTGCTAATAACTAAATTTTCCCCAACAAAATACCAACACCAATAAAAAGCCGCTGTTTTTTCAGGATGTTCAATAAACATCTGTCGAGTTTGGCAAATCTGCTCAAAAGTCCAGAGCTCATCTACATCAATTTGCCACAATAAACACTCTTCAGAAATCCGGGAAAGAGGAGCATTTATCATTTCTCGTTTCCCTTCCCAAAATTCGCCTTCTGGCTTACGATAAATGCTAATATTTTGGGGATAAAGACGAGCCAGTTCATCTAAATATTCGGTAGTCCCATCCAGGCTGCGTCCGTCGCGATGAACATCATCAGAAATGTTACCGCCCAGATTGACACTCCAAGCCGTATCATGTTTTAAATCTGCCACCCCCTCGACAATATGCCAGTGCCATCGAAAGGGTAATTTTTTCAATACATCAATATGATAACGGATGAACGGTTCACCATTGAGAACAATGGTAAAGAAATGAAGGGGAAGTGATGGAAACGCAATATAATTTTCATAGAAAGCATTAGAGTTGACAACTGCTCCACCAATCGCACCCGTTTTTTCTATACAATGACACTCATAACCATTAGCCATGAGTAAATCAAAAGTTTCTTTGGCGGTGTGCTGCATTCCCTCTAACATTTTTTGAGAGATTTCAAACTGAATAAACTCAATTGCTTTTCTTGCTAAAAGATTCAGGCAACCATTAAGAACATCACTTTCAGCTCCTTCTACATCGATTTTTAAGTAATCAATTTTCTCAATATTATGTTTTTGACAAAATGAATCAACTGTAATCGCGCTAACGGTTTCGCTTTTTACAATAGGTACATATTCCTGGGGATTTTCGGGATTTTCCATCTGCGGTCTGCCGATGCTGTTCCAAACCGAAAACTCATCAGGAAATTCATTAAATTCAATCAGTTTATTCTCGGAAAATACTGCATTCTGAAACACGAAAATATTCTGATTATTTTCTGTTCGTCCTTTAAGTGTATTAAAAGTATTTGAAGTCGGCTCAAATGAATATACTTTTCCTTCACGTCCGACTAAATTACTAAACAAAAGAGAATAGTTACCAATATTTGCTCCAATGTCGAAAACAGTCATCCCTTGACGAACTAATCTTTGTACAAGCCGTTGTTCGATTTGTTCTTCATTAAACGCAAATTTTTCTTGCTGGAAAATGGCATAACCATTTCGCAGATGAAGATTATGCAATAAGAGTTTATAATTAGGATCTTTGAGAAGTCTATGGTAATTTTTATGGTTTTTAAAGGTATTAATATCATCTAGCAATATAAATTTAGCCCCATAGACTTCATCTAATTCAGCTTCCCCGGTAAATTCCGAACCATCTATTAAGACAACATCAAAAAAAATGATTTTATTTTCTGATTTTATTTGCTTAATTCCTGCCTGAGACACTCTAGAATCTTGGAGATATTTTAGGTCTTGTCGGAGCCACTCTAAAACTCGTTCTAGGGGGTATTGGTTCAATGCAGTTTGGTAAGAATTATAAAAATCAATAACTTCTTTTTCTCGAGCAAATTTATTAATTCCTACTGACGAGACATTATAACATTTTACAAAGCCGTCCTTAGCATATCTGTTTTGTAATGCGGTAAATCTTGCCTGGGAAATTTCCATGCAAAAAAGTTGAGGATGATGGGGATTTTCTCTAATTCCTGTGACAAATGCTTCTGTACTTCCCTCGCCGGAAGATGACCCTATTTCTAAAATGGTTTGGATATCTTCTTCTTTCGCTATTTGTTTAATAGCCTGATAAAATTGATCGTACTTAATTTCTGCGGGAATAATTTGATTGATTTCTGAAGTCATGATCGAATGTTCTCCTTAATTCATTGTGCTATTAATCTGGGAATGCGTTTTCTCAAAAAAACCTTGAAGTCAAATTAAGTTACGAAAGAAAGCTGGTTTTTGAGCTCAGACTATTGAGGTAAATGACGATTTTTGGTAAACGCACTTGGTTTCTGGGTCAGTCCTACTTTACCTTACTTAAGAGTTTAAGAGAACTTACGCGTCACTACCAAAGAAACCGGATTTTTCACTCCAATTAAAGACTCAAGTGCAGTATTTCCGTCAACAAACCCGGTTTCTGCATGGCTATTTAACCGAAAAAGGGATTAACGCGATCGCCACCACTTTTGAAAAAATTGACAAATTCTGTCTTATAGTGTATGAGGAAACGCAAAAATTAGGACAACACCCGAATCTCCTGACGCCGCGCAGGGCAGTTCCGTTCCCGCGACCTCAGACCGCCACAGCATGGCCGGGATTCCTCACCACACAAAAACAAGTTACAATTACGTTAAGATTGATGAACATAAATAAAAATTCCCAAATCACAGGGACTAAAAATTAGGAGGATCGACCTCGGTGAATAAACGGTGGAGAAACGCTGGCCTGTACGCACTGCTGGCTATTGTAGTCATTGCCTTAGCAACGGCTTTTTTTGACAAACAGCCCCCAAGCCGCGAAGTTTGGAAGTACAGTCAATTCATTCAGGAAGTCGAAGGCAAGAGAGTAGACAAAATAAATATCAGTTCAGATCGCAGCAAAGCCCTGGTCACAGCCCAGGACGGCAACAAGGTACTCGTTAACCTGCCGAACGACCCCGAACTGATCAACATCCTGACCAAAAATAACGTAGATATTTCAGTTCTGCCCCAAAGCGACGAAGGCTTCTGGGTAAAAGCCCTCAGCAGCCTGTTCTTCCCGATTCTGCTTTTGGTCGGACTGTTTTTCCTGGTGCGGCGCGCCCAAAACGGGCCCGGCAACCAAGCCATGAACTTCGGCAAATCCAAAGCTAGAGTCCAAATGGAGCCACAAACTCAGGTGACTTTCGGCGACGTGGCCGGCATCGAACAAGCCAAGCTAGAACTCGCAGAAGTCGTGGACTTCCTGAAAAATGCAGACCGCTTCACTGCTGTCGGAGCAAAAATCCCCAAAGGCGTGCTGCTGGTCGGCCCTCCCGGAACTGGCAAAACCCTGCTGGCAAAAGCAGTGGCTGGAGAAGCAGGCGTTCCCTTCTTCTCGATTTCCGGTTCAGAATTTGTGGAAATGTTCGTGGGTGTCGGTGCTTCCCGCGTCCGCGACTTGTTTGAACAAGCTAAATCGAACGCTCCTTGTATCGTATTTATCGATGAAATTGACGCCGTAGGCCGCCAGCGGGGCGCTGGTTTGGGCGGTGGTAACGACGAACGGGAACAAACCCTGAACCAGTTGCTGACCGAAATGGACGGCTTTGAGGGCAATACGGGCATCATTCTGATTGCTGCCACGAACCGCCCCGATGTGCTCGATGCGGCGCTGCTGCGTCCGGGTCGCTTCGATCGCCAAGTTGTGGTCGATCGCCCCGACTTCGGAGGCCGCCTAGAAATTCTCAACGTTCACGCCCGCGGCAAAACTTTGTCGAAAGACGTGGACTTGGAAAAAATCGCCCGCCGGACACCCGGTTTCACAGGTGCGGATTTGTCCAACCTACTCAACGAAGCAGCAATTTTAGCCGCCCGCCGCAACTTGACCGAAGTCTCGATGGATGAAGTCAACGATGCGATCGACCGCGTGCTCGCAGGCCCAGAAAAGAAAGACCGCGTGATGAGCGAAAAGCGCAAAACTTTGGTAGCTTACCACGAAGCCGGTCACGCTTTAGTCGGCGCGCTGATGCCCGACTATGACCCCGTGCAGAAAATTAGCATTATCCCCCGCGGCCGCGCTGGCGGTTTGACTTGGTTCACACCAAGCGAAGATCGGATGGATTCTGGCTTGTATTCTCGCTCTTACTTGCAAAATCAAATGGCGGTAGCTTTGGGCGGCCGCATTGCTGAAGAAATTGTCTTCGGCGAAGAAGAAGTAACAACCGGTGCGTCGAACGACTTGCAGCAAGTGGCAAGAGTAGCACGCCAAATGGTGACTCGCTTCGGAATGAGCGATCGGCTAGGCCCTGTAGCTCTCGGTCGCCAACAAGGCAATATGTTCATGGGTCGCGATATCATGGCTGAACGCGATTTCTCTGAAGAAACCGCAGCGACGATCGACGATGAAGTGCGTTTGTTGGTAGAGCAAGCTTACCGTCGCGCTAAAGATGTACTCGTCGGCAACCGCCATGTCCTTAATGCTTTGGCAGATATGCTAGTTGAAAAGGAAACTGTGGATGCTGATGAATTGCAAAATTTGTTAGCTAATAGCGATGTGAAAATGGCGACGATCGCCTAATCAATTTTGGATTTTGGATTTTGGATTTTAGATTAAATCTAAAGTTTGAAATCAATAATTGGGGTGATTCTGGGATTGTCTGGAATCGCCCCGATTTTTTTATGAGTGCGATCGATTTTAGATTTTAAATTTTGGATTTTAGATTAAATCTAAAGAATGACCAAGCAATCAGACATTCAACATACCCTTTTCCTCAAGCTGGCGCTTAACTTCTTCCCAGGGAAATCTTCTTTCATCTTTTCTATATTCAATAATCCGACAGTCCTCAACATCCTCCCAGAGTTCGTCTGGGTACTGGAAGTCAAGCAGCACCGCGACTTTTTAGCCTTGAGAATCAACTAATATCAAATCCGTTGGCATCGTCCTGTATTCCTCTCTCTCTTCCCTTTCTCTGTATCCTCTGTGTCAAGAGCGGTTTCATCATTCCGATACAACAGGAATTGATATAAAAACTGAAAGTCTGTCTGTTCGCCGCATTCAGCCAGCACGTCAGCTCAAAAATCTCTGTAGTTTTTGAGGTTAACAATTGCAGCGGTTTTGTTGCCTAGATTGTCCGTTAAAAATTGAACGCCGCACATATTGTAATTGGCCATATATCGAAGTTAGCAACCTGTATTAAAATTAGAGGCGAGTCAGAATGATATGAGTTTCAAATTTGGGATATGCCCAATTTAAAATCCTTCGACTGAGCACGCCGAATTCTAAAATCTAAAATCTAAAATCTAAAATTGTATGAATCATCAATCTTGGTTGACAAAACTAAAAAAACACCGTGCGATCGCAGTCATCCGTTCCTCCGAAAAAGAACTCGCTCGGCAGATGGCAAAAGCGGTAGCAGCAGGAGGAATCCAGTTTATTGAAATTACTTGGAATACCCACAAAGCCGCTGAATTAATTGCCGAACTCCGGTCTGAATTCCCTACTTTTAGTATTGGCACTGGCACTTTATTAAACTTAGAAGAGTTGCAGCAAGCAATAGATTGTGGCGCTCAATTTCTGTTTACTCCGCACACCGATTTAGCTATGATTAAAACAGCAGTTGACGCCGGAGTGCCGATCGTCCCCGGTGCTTTTTCTCCCACGGAAATTGTAACCGCGTGGCAAGCAGGCGCTACCTGCGTTAAAGTGTTTCCGATATCGGCTTTGGGAGGCGCGGCTTACCTGAAAAGCCTGCAAGGCCCCCTGGGAAACATTCCTTTAATTCCCACTGGCGGGGTGACGCTGGAAAATGCGAAAGTATTTATTGACGCTGGGGCGATCGCCGTTGGTTTAGCCGGAGACTTATTTCCTAAACACTTAGTAGAAAATCGCGATTGGCGCGCGATCGTCCAAATTGCCCGAACTCTCTCCCAAAACTTAACAACTTGTTAAGTCCAGTTTCCAAATCCCACATTTCAAATCTACAATCTAAAATAGGACAAGCCCATCTAAAATCTAAAATCTAAAATCTAAAATAGTACGAGGTGTGAGAAATGAACAGCATTATTAACTCAATTTACTTCCGCCGCGCTGGAACTTTCTGTGCCTGCTGCGCCCTCACTTTGGCTACATTCTGCGGCGGTTCAATGACCGCATTTGCCAGCGAACAGCACAACATAATTGCCAATAAAATTATGCTGTTGCAGCAATCCAGCGAACGCTGGATAGAAATAGATTTGTCCAGACAAAGGTTAATAGCTTGGGAAGGAAATACACCCGTTTATGCGGTGATTATTTCCAGCGGCAAATCATCGACTCCCACCCGCACGGGAACCTTTGCCGTTGAAACCAAACACCGCGTTACTAGAATGACTGGGCCGGACTACGACGTGCCCGACGTTCCCTATACAATGTATTACGACGGAGGCATGGCAATTCACGGCGCTTACTGGCACAATTTGTTTGGCAATCCCGTTACTCACGGCTGCACAAATGTAGCTGTCAATCACGCTAAATGGCTATTTGAATGGGCCTCGGTGGGCACACCCGTGGTGGTGCACAAATCTCAGGTTTAGGGCATGGGGAATTGGGCATCGGGCATCGGGCATCGGGCATAGTCAAACACTATTCAATCTGTTAGAACCCCGACTTCTTAAAGAAGTCGGGGTTCTGGGTACTATGTTTTTTTAGGTGTGCTTACTTAACTGCTGCTTTTAACAACAATCCCAATTGTATAAAACTTTACTAAAATCTAATTCTCTGAGTGCTGATTCATCAATAAAAAAGTTACCGACACCACTGTCTCCCCACATGATATCTACTGTCTCATTGGCATCGCTATCCATTTGGAATAGAAGAATGTCTAGCTTTTGTTTTTGCTCAGATGTATTACTATATTTTCTTACGTCGTCTTGTGTAAAATAAGGATAACCACCTATTTTATGACCACAGGAATGCGATGTTTCTCGGTACTCATCCTCAATTTCAGGGTTCCTAAATAACTCATGGATTTCCGAGCCTAAGAGTTCGGTAAATTTGTAGTCAATGGTACTAATCGGCGCATATTTTTTAGTAAATTGCAAGCCGCAACAACCCTGAACAGGAAAATATTCTGGTTCCGGCAAAAAATCATAATTGGTAATAATCTTTTCCACTTTGAAGTCGGGATGAGGAAAATAGATTATTTTGAATTGGTCTTCGATTGTATGATTATCTGCATTGACCGAATTGTCCAAATTTAAACCATATAGGTCATCGTCAGCTATATAGAACTGTAAGATGCCCCGATCGGGAAAACCATCTAAAGGCGGTACTTCATCAAAGTTGAGTTGCGCTAGCAAAAATAAATATTTACCGTCAGGAGTTTTTGGATACTCAAAGCCTTTAGGTAAATAGGGCAATCCCCCAAATTTACTTTGCCACCAATTAACGTCATCATTATTCTGGGTTTGAATTTCGATGTAAGGTTTAATGGTAGCTTCGATTCGGTCGCGATACTTTTCTAGTTCAGGAGAGAGTGGACATTCTAGTTTGTAGTTCATCTGCTTCTAACACTTTGTTTTGAACGCAATCACTAGGGTGCGCCGAAGCGCACCTTAACTGTAAAGTCTATCCTTAACTTAGCTGCACCACTGGTTTATCCTCTAACAAAGTTTCATTTGTCAGCAAATCTTCCACGGTAATTCGCAAAAAGCGCTGTTCGTCAACGCGGAAGAAGATTTTGATGCGATCGCTCCCCGGATACCCAGGTGGCGTCAATTGAGCGATGCTGCGGGCTCCTTCTTTATCATTTAGGGGCTGTACCGATGTTTGGCCCGCGAGTTGGCGAGTAATTAGTCTGTCGCCATCAAAATATATCTCCGTGCCGCCAGTTTCCGCTCCCAATTCGCCGATAATTAATTCTATACTTGGCTGACTTTCTAAAGAAGCTCCCAAGACTAATTCTACGGGTTCGCTCATCGGATAAGACTGGCCGGATTTGATTAAACTGTGCCAACTGTGGCAATTGTCGCGGCGGTTCCAGTAGCGAATGCCGTAACTGTGATAGAGAAAATCTTTGATTTCTATGCCTTGACTCAGTTGCAGAGCACCTTGGGCGATCGCCTCAAAGGGTTTGTCGCAGCGAATTTTTGCCGGATCGAAATATTGCTGCACCCAACGCCCGACAGCGGGAATTTGTACAGTACCGCCAACTAGCAAAACTGCATCGATATCGCCAATTTCTAAGCCTTGGCGCCGCGCTTGCTGCAATACTTGATTCATGCACTCGTCTAGTTTGTCAAAAAATTGATGTTCCGCGAGGATAGATTCAAAACGACTTCGGTCTAATTCTAATTCGTAACTCTCAAAATTTTCGTCATCAAAATAAACCTCAACTGCCTGATTTACTAAAGACAACTGAATCTTTAACCGTTCTGCTAATCTCGTTGTAATCGGAGATTTTGCCAGCCCTTTTGTTTGAACAAAATAGTCAACCAGCCAATTATCAATATCAGAACCGCCTAAATTTTGTCCGGCTTTAGCCAAAACCCGGGCAACTTTTGTTTTTTGCGCTGAAGATTCAGCTAATAGCTTTTCGCCCCACTTAAGAATAAAACCGAGGGGCTTTTTGTTGGAGGAAGCGTCCAAACGCACCAAAGAAAGATCGAGAGTTCCGCCGCCGAAATCAATGACTAACAGATTTTCGCGATCGGCTAAACCGTAACCCAAAGCAGCCGCCGTAGGTTCGTCCAACATCCGCACCTGTTCTACTTCGAGAGATTGAGACACTTTGCCCAACCAATGGCGGTAAGCTTCAAAACTATCTACAGGCACTGTAAAAATCAAAGAGTCGATCGGCAAAGGCAGTTCGCGAATTGAGTTTACAATTTGGCTCAAATACCACTCGCCTACTTGTTCAAAAGTAATAAGTTGCTCGTCAAGTTCCGGCACAAAACCCTGAACTGAAGTGCCAATTCCCCGCTTAAAATTGCGAAAAAATCGAGAATCTCCACTCAAATCCAGGCCTTTGTCGCGGACTTGCTGACCGAGTATGACTTTACTTTGAGCAGCGTCCTCAACGTAGAGTAAACTGGGAATTAGGGGCGGATTTTGAGCCGAGATTGCCGACAATCCCGGTAATTTCAAAGTTTCGGGCTGCTGGAGGACTTGATTCCAGCGAGCGACGACGGTGTTGCTAGTTCCAAAGTCAATTGCGATCGTCATTCAGCCAAAATACACAGCTACTAGGGATTAGATTATATTATGTTATTTAGAGCCGCAAATGCAAATAGATTCTCAAATTGTGCTTGAATAAAGATTTTGTTACAACCGGAACAGCTTTCGCGGCGGAGTCTTCAATTTTGTGCAACTGCCTATTTTTATTTACAACCAATAAGCGCCACTTTTATAAGCGGCACAAAACTCATCCCCTTTTAGATTTTATATTAAAACCTTGAGAATGACTAACTGCATAAGGGTTGGGAATTTGGGCATAAAGTTGTATTGTTTCTTGAAAATGGTATAATCTCTCCGCCGTCGCAATTTTTTACCTTTGGTATTAATCCAATTTTGTAATGAAGCGTGAAAAATGTTGGACATGGGCGATCGCAACTCAGCACTATTGGCTTTAACACTGCTTGTCCCTGCCGCTAGTATCGGTATCATAGCAGCCTTGTATATGGCCCCTGGAAGCTGGGGACAAACACTGTCAGTCTTTTGTCAAGTTTGGTTGTTGGTTTTTCCGATCGCGTGGTCTGTTTTTGTCGATCGCAAAAAGCTCAGTTTATCCCTGCCCAAGCGCCAAGAATTGCTGGCTGGATCTATTTGGGGAATATTCATGTTTGCGGTAATTCTGGGTATCTATAGCCTTTTCGGTCAGCAGTGGATCGATCCTGTAGTTGCTAAAGAAAAATCGTACCAATTAGGTATTAGCAGCCCTACTATTTACTTGATTGTAGAAGCATATTTTGTGCTAGTTAACTCGCTGATTGAAGAATTTACTTGGCGGTGGTTTGTCTGCAACAAGTGCCAGATTCTCATACCGGGCACAAAAGCAATATTTCTGAGTTCGCTATTTTTCACCCTCCACCACATTTTTGTAATAGCAGCTTACAGCGACTGGCAGGCTGTGCTATTAGGTTCATTAGCTGTCTTCGCCGCCGGGATAATTTGGTCGCACTCTTATGTGACTTACCGTTCGCTTTGGTCGAGTTATATCAGCCACGCGATCGCAGATTTAGCCCTAGCAACTATTGGTTGGGAAATTCTCTTTAACTAGCTGCTTTTTCAGCGACAATCGCAGGCCCTTCTACAGTAAAAATTGACTTTTTGCCCAACTCACTCTCCAGATTAATCTCTCCCCCCATCATCCGGGCGGCGTGCCACTGCCGCGGGCGATAATGTACCCTGACCAATTTTAAGATTCGGCAAGGTATATGTGGCTATAGCTGCCGTTGATGCCAACTAGCAGCGACAAGTGTTTGCTGGCATTGATGCTGATTGTACTGAGCTCTTGACTGATGCTGTGCAATAATCGACCGTTCATATCTTCCCACCGGAAGATGCTTTTCGTTAAGGCATCTGCTTTTAATTCTAGGTTAGGTTTTGCTGGCGATCGCATAATTTTAGCTGCTTGAAAACTGGCCAACATATCGCTACAATCATCGGCGGCCGGGCCCCAACAGCACACCGATTGTCATCTGGAATTGCAAACTTAGGAAAAATGATCCTTTCATAACATGAAATTTTTTGTACGCGAAATCGCTTGATACATACCACGAAGTTGCTGCTACTGCTTAGGAGTCAAGGTTGGCACGATATAGGCGGATCAACCTTGAGTATTCCTTTGATCTTTCTAGGATAATCTAATATTTTGTTTAGGAAGTTTTTTACGGTAATTACTTATACAGAACTTGGGCAGGGACGCTACATATACTTTGCCCCGAAGTGGCAGTCTCTTTTGGGAACTTTTTCATGCGAGCGCCTTTTATTAACAAATTTAAAACTCAGGCAGCTAATTAAATTTATATGGGTGAAACTCTATCTTCTGTAGCACGATTGGGAAACCTATTTTTTCAAACAGTGGACGCCTCAACCAGGTTTTTTCAGGAACATACGACAAGTGAGGGCGAGGGATATCGCTTGAAAAACAGGCTTTCTCCCCTCATTCGCGCGTTCACAACGGTGATTCGCGCGATCGCGCCCCTGCTGGTATCTGAGAAAACCACCATCTCTGAATCTTGACCAAATAGGATATTGTATCAAGCAATACCGACAGCACAGTTACCCAAAAACCACAACCAATGATTGGTATTTAGCTCTGTTGGTTCAATGAGGCAATCAACATTCTCAAGGTAAGAATTCCCCTCTTGAATCGAGTATAAAATTTTGCCAAAGGCGATGTCTGTCTACTGCATATTGTTGTTAATGCTACCTTTATCCCTCACATTAAAAGTTTGCTGATATTCGGTTTCCCGTACATCTCTATCTGTTTGATCGTAAATGATGTTATCTTTAACAGAGCGTGTTGTCTAGCTTGGTGTTTGTCGCGAACAAAGCTCCTATTTGATGAGGAATCTATCTTCAGGAGGAACTTTCGCTGACCTGAAAATTATCCCTCTAGGAACTGTTTCGCGATCAAATCAATCCTTATCATCAATGCAATGACAGTGATATTTTGGCAGATAGATGTTGGGGTGTTGCGAACAGTCGATCAGTTGGATTCTATGTAAACACCAGGAAAGCGGTAATTAATATTCACCCGCCCCTCTTTCCTTTTGGGCTCTAATATCAGCGCTGCTAGCAGCGCCGAGAGCGAGTTAAAGTCGTCAGCGGGACTTAAAAATGAAAATCACCTTTGTTCTTCCTACTCTGTCTCTGACTGGTGGAATACGAGTAATATCTATTTTCGCAGAACTTTTGAGAAAGCGAGGACACTCCGTGTTCGTCATCTCTGTACCCACTCCCCAGCCGAGTATGCGCCAGCAAGTCAAGTCGCTGCTGCGAGGAGGGGGTTGGATTTCCCGACCTGAAAATGAACCCTCATTTTTCGATAACTTAGGTGTAGAAAACAAAATTACTGATCGCTACCGCCCCGTAGAAGACAAAGATGTACCTGACGCTGACGTAGTAGTTGCCACCTGGTGGGAAACCGCCGAGTGGGTAGCCAAACTCTCTCCTAGCAAAGGAGCAAAAGCTTATTTTATCCAGCACCACGAAATTTTTGACTATCTACCTCAAGGAAGAGTAGAAGCAACTTGGATGCTGCCCATGCACAAAATTACGATCTCTGAGTGGTTAGTTGAGCTAGCTCGGACTAAATATGGCGATGACCAAGTTTCCTTAGCTCCTCCTAGCGTGGACACCAAACAATTTTACGCCTGTCCTCGCAACAAACAATCGGCTCCTACAGTGGGCCTAATGTACTCTACAATCTACTGGAAAGGAACCGACATCGCCCTCAAAGCTTTTTCCATAGCAGCAGAAAAGATCCCCAACTTGCGTCTGGTTGCCTTCGGTGTAGATGCCCCATCCTCGGAATTGCCCCTACCGGCCAATGCCGAGTATGTAATTCAACCCGACCAAGACAAAATCAAAGACTATTACAGCAAATGCGATGCATGGCTGCTGGCGAGCCGATCAGAAGGCTTCGGCTTGCCGATTATCGAAGCGATGGCGTGCCGCACTCCCGTCATCAGTACCCCAGCAGGTGCTGCTCCTGAAATTTTGAGCGGCGGTACTGGCATACTTGTAAGACCAGAAGATCCCCAAGAAATGGCAAAAGCCATAGAGTCTATCTGTCAGTTGCCAAATTCCAAGTGGCAAGCCATGTCTGAAGCCGCCTATGCCAAGGTAAACAATTATACTTGGGAAGATGCCACGGATCATTTTGAAGCGGCATTGGAAGTTGCTGTAGACAAATCTAAAAACCGCAAGGTTAACATAGATTGCTTTTCTCCCTACTATGCGGACAAAAAAATTCTGGTTGAATGCTAAGTGCCGCGCTGCCATTTGAAATTCGGCGCTACGGGCGTTTTCGGCGCCGGATTCTGGGGAGAAACTCAATATCGTTTGGTGGGGTGCTTCTGCTACAAATAAAATCGCCTGTGTCCTGTTTTCTACGCAGCAGTCTCGACACGAATTCTGACCGCAGCGACGACGGAATACAGGTTATAAATTGATCTGCCAAAATCTTAACTAGAGGGCAACGGAGGTTTTAAGGCTGGCTCCGTTACCGGTTAAACTTGTCTTGTCATCAAACATCTCCCGATTTGTAATTGGGAAAAGTCCCTGACGACAAAGTTAAGATCGGCTCGACTATCGAGTTACGATCGCCTCCTGCAGAGATCCGCACCCCGCAGAACAGCCAAAAATAGGCTGGTAAGTGCGAACTTGCTGTTATGGAGGAGTTTTAACCAGTATCAATCTTCAGCATCTATTCATGAAAATTACTTTTGTCCTTCCTACCCTGAGCCTTACAGGTGGTATGAGGGTGTTATCTATCTACACAGAACTGCTGCAAAAGCGAGGACACAAAATATTTATCGTGTCTATGCCCGTGCCGCAACCAACTTTGCTCCAACAATTGCGATCACTGCTGAGGGGTAGGGGTTGGCTGTCCGCTTCCAATACACAAAAGTCTCACTTTGACAAAGTGGATGTGGAAAGTCGAGTTCTCGAAACCAACCGTCCAATTACCGACCTGGACGTACCTGATGCCGATATTATCATGGCTACTTGGTGGGAAACTGCCGAGTGGGTGGCAAAACTCTCTCCCAGCAAAGGAGCGAAAGTATATTTTCTCCAACATTATGAGGCTTTTGACTACGTACCAAAAGGTCGAGTAGAGGCAACTTGGCGGCTGCCGATGCACAAAATCGCTGTGGCCCAGTGGCTGGCCGACATAGCTCGGAATGAATACGGCGATTTGTCTGTATCTCTCGTCCCTCCTACGGTGGACACCAAACAGTTTTACGACCCCCAGTCGCGAGCGAAGCAGCCGCGAGGCAAGCAATTAGTTCCTACAGTCGGGATGTACTATACTACAACTCCTTGGAAAGGCTGCGATATTGCCCTGAAAGCTTTGTCTATAGCTGCTAAAAAAATTCCTAACCTTCGTTTAGTTGCATTTAGTTCCGGCGACGATAGTCCTCTTCCCCATTTGGTGCCAGAGGATACTGAGTATAATAAGGAACCTACTCAAGACCAACTAAAAGAATTTTACAGCAAATGCGATGCTTGGCTGTTTTCCAGCAGATCCGAAGGCTTCGGCTTGCCAATTTTAGAAGCTATGGCTTGTGGCACTCCAGTGATCGGCACTCCTGCTGGTGCGGCTCCGGAACTACTTGCTGGCGGGGGTGGCATACTTGTCAAGCCAGAAGACCCAGAGGATATGGCAAAAGCGATCGAGCAGATTTGTCAGTTGCCTGATGCCGAATGGCGCGCAATGTCCGAGGCAGCTTTGGAGACGGTAATAAATTATACTTGGGAGGATGCAACTAATCTCTTCGAGGCGGCACTGTACACTGCTTTGGAACGTCAGGCACAATTAACGAACAAGATGTAAAATTGAGGTTGATTTAAAAGAGTGGGGTTGGGCGATCGTTTAATCGAGAATTTTTATCGGGCAATTTGAGTTTTCTTTCTACAATTTTACTGCCAAAAAAGACCTATGGTTGCATTAATCCCACTGGCTATGTTCGGCTTTATTCCAGTCGTTTGTTACCTGTTTGTGAGGTTTCCGGCTCAGCGGGCGGTAATTATAAGTTTTGTAGCAGCGTGGCTTTTTTTACCGCAAGCTTCTTATCCCATCCCCTCATTGCCACCGTATACCAAAATCTCTGCAGCTTGCTACGGGATTTTGCTGGGGACTCTGATCTACGATACTGCGCGCCTCACCTCTTTTAAGCCCGGTTGGCTGGACGTGCCAATGGTAATTTACTGTTTGTGTCCAATTATTTCACAAGTTAGTAATGGTGGCAGCCCGATTTCTCCGACTATCAACCAAATCGTTACTTGGGGTCTGCCTTATTTTTTAGGACGCTTGTATGTGGGTAGTTTAGACGGGCTGCGACAATTGGCGATCGGGATTTTTGCAGGTGGGTTAGCCTACATTCCTTTTACTTTAATTGAAGGGGTTAGGGGCCCAATTCTGCACCAAATGATTTACGGCGTCAATGCCTTTGAGGACTGGGGTCAAGCAAGGCGTTTGGGGGGGTGGAGACCAGTAGTGTTTATGCAGCACGGTTTGATGGTGGGCCTGTGGATGATGACAGCCGCCTTAATTGCTGTTTGGCTGTGGCAAACTGGGACGCTCAAAAAGTTTATGGGCCGTAACATCAAGACTTTAGCAATTATATTAACTATCGCTTTTTTCCTGTGCCGTTCTACTGGCGCCTACAGTTTATTTGGAATGGCGTTGCTCGTATTATTCTCTGCCAAGATTTTTCGCACCTCTTTGCCCTTGCTCTTGATAATTGGATATATAGTGTTTTATCTGTACATAGCTGCATCGGGTCAATTTTCGAGCCAAGACGTGGTTGCATTCATTACTCAAATATTTGGCGAAGAACGAGCCGCCTCTTTGAAGTTTAGATTTGACAATGAAGAGATATTGGGGGAAAAGGCGCGGCAAAGATTTATGTTTGGCTGGGGAGATTCCGGCGGAAACCGCGTGTATAACGAGTACGGTGATGATATCTCGGTCACCGACAGCTTATGGATTATTGCATTTGGCATCAACGGTGCAGTCGGTTTAGTTAGTTTATTTTCTTCAATGTTACTTCCTGTTATCGTCTTTTGCTTGTTCAAATATCCCGCCAGAACCTGGTCTAATCCCAAAGTAGCCCCTGCTGCCGCCCTGGGAGTAGCCTTAAGTATGTACGTGTTTGACTGTGTTTTGAATGCTATGACTAACCCGATTTTTGCGCTGATTGCTGGAGGAATATCGGGTCTCGTCTTAAAAGCTCCAGAAAGTCTTAAGGCAAAGAAAACCAGTTCGCCACCAAGAAGACAGGCGCTGGTTCACCAAAAATCCGGATGATTTTCCTGAAGGCGATCGCTGCTTCACTACAAGCTTGACACTAGGTTGCCTTCTCTGGAGACAAAAACTAAAAAATCTACCACTTTTGGATGAAATCCAGTTCGGAAGTTGCCAGATATTTTTCACTAGGTTAAACTTTTAATCTCATAAACTCTTTTTTTTTACATTCATATGCAATGCTTCAACAAGTATTAGCACTGGATGGCTTTTTACTTGAAACTGTGTTGCGAATTATAAACTTCAAAATTGGCTTTATACACTTTTTCTAAAACGAGCTGATTCTTTACATAATCTTTAAAAATCCTGACTAGACAGGTAGGGTCTAGGAGGATATACTGAGAAAAGTATGTTCACTGAAGGGCCCAAGCAGTGAAAACACGAAACTGTATTGTGGGTTATAATAGTTTGAGTTGTAGTTTAATATAAAGCAGGAAGGGAATAATAAATGAAAACAGTTAATTTATTGAATGTCTCGATAGATAACTTCTCAATAAAAGAGTTGTTTGAAAAACTCGACTCCGAAGGCGGTGTTGTATTTACGCCAAATGTAGACCACTTGATTAAGTTGCAGTATGACCGCGACTTCTATGAAGCTTACAATAAATCTAGTTATAGAGTCTGCGACAGTCAAATATTGATGTATGCCTCGAAGTTTTTGGGTACTCCTCTCAAAGAAAAAATTTCAGGTTCGGATTTGTTTCCTGCCTTTTATATGTATCACAAAGATAACGAGAAGATTAAAATATTTTTGCTAGGAGCTGCTGAAGGTATTGCTAGGCAAGCCCAGGAAAAAATTAACCAAAAAATTGGTAGAGAAATAGTGGTTGAAGCACTTTCTCCTTCTTTTGGCTTTGAAAAAAACGATGAAGAATGTGAAACAATAATTGACGCGATTAATAAATCAGGAGCGACTGTTCTCGCTATAGGAGTGGGAGCGCCCAAGCAAGAGAAGTGGCTGGTTAAATACAGGAGCAAATTAACACACGTCAAAATTTTCTTAGCCGTAGGTGCAACCATTGATTTTGAAGCTGGTTGCAAAGCCAGAGCTCCCAAATGGATGAGCGAAGTCGGCATAGAATGGGCGTACCGACTGTTAAGTGAACCGAGAAGGTTGTGGAAAAGATATTTGATTGAAGGTCTGCCTTTTTTCCGATTAATCTTAGAACAGAAATTAGGGTTTTATAAAATGCCTTTCATGGAGAGCAAAACCAGCCAGCTAGAATGGAAAGGTGGCTCCTAAAAAGGTGAGCGACCAATCTCTAGCATAAATTAAGCTGAGTATCGGAGAAAGTGGGTTTGACTTTAAGGTAAGACTGATGCAATCTGTGGATAGTCCGATCGCACATCGCACTTTCTCTCAAAATAATTCATTTTTGCTTTCAAGTCCAGGTAAAATCGGAAAGAAACCTTTTGTGGAAAATCCTAATTAGGGATGCAACCGATGAATCTGCCTTCTTTCTTGTGGTTGTGGAAAATAGCGGCTTGGTCAATGGGTGTTTCCCTGTTGGCTTACCTGTTGCTGGCCGTTACTGGAACATGGATGTTTGCCGCTAGGAGTACCAAACAACCGCGCCCAAAATGGCTGCGTCCCTTTCATTTAGCCACTGGTGCGGGGATGGCGACTTTGGTAATTTTACTGCTGGGAATTGGTGTAGTCGGTACGCTAGGATACTACGGCAATTTGGGTCACTCGGCTCATTTACCGGCGGGGTTAGCTGTTGTGGCTTTGGTGTTGGTTTCTGTTGGAAGCGGGCTGCAAATTGGCCCTAAACATCCTTGGGCCCGCCCCCTCCACATCGGCACTAATTTGGCCTTGTTTGGGGGATTTGTGACTGTGTTGCTCACAGGATGGACGATCGTACAAAAGTATTTGCCGAAAGTTTGAAACCTGTCTATTTGACCTCAAACTATACCAAATATCCAAGGGAAAACATATATATAACATATATATAAGGTGCGCCGCAGCGCACCCTAGGTTTAATTTTTTTGCGTGAGTCCGCTTTTTGTGATGAATTCTAAAATATGTTGCGCGGTAATCTGTGGCTTTTCTAAGTGGGGAACGTGCCCGCAGTCGGGTATCCAAATTAGTTGAGAATTTGCGATCGCCCTGGCAAACTTTTCCGCATCGGCCGTCCCCAAAATCCGGTCTTGTTTTCCCCACAAAATCAGCGTTTGCTGCTGAATTTGCGATAATTTTTCCCCAAAACCTCCGTAACCGCCGCTTTTGGTAAACGCAATTAAAGCTTGATTCCAGTTGGGCATTTCCAAGTGCAAAGCAGCACAAGTTTGAGCGTCTTGAGAAGCCAAATTTTTATCGAAATAAGCATTGACGCTAATTCGCTGGCGAATTTTGGGATTGCGTAAAAATGAAGTTGCCAGATACCCTAAAGGAGGAATTAAAAACTTTCCCTTATTAGAACTGATGGCAAAACCTGCGCTATCTATTAACACTAATTGTTTTACAGCTTCTGGATAATTGAGAGTGAAATCAATTGCTGCTGCACCTCCCATTGAAGCACCGACTAAGATTACAGGCTGCGAAATTAGCGTTTTCCAAAAATAGTAAAGGTGACTTTCAATTGCCCTCGCGCTGAATGCCAAACCTGCCGCTCTTTCTGTAAACCCGAAACCCAACAAATCAACCGCCCAAGTTTCATTTTCGGCAGCTAGCAGCGGCAACAGGCGGCGGAATTCAAACAAGGAACTGTCGAAGCCGTGAATTAGCAAAATTGGTGTGTTGCCACTGCCTTGGCGCACATAGGTTGTGGCAATTGGTCCAGAAGATAGGGGAGTTGTAATTGCTGCTTGTTGAATGCTTTGGGCTAAGGCAATTGAGGTAGATTCTGTAAGTTGTGCGATCGATTTTGGCAGAAAACTTGCTGGCATAATTCTTGATAAATTGTGAATCGGTAGGGGCGATGCCACTCTGTCCGCCCTAACATTTAAGTATATATGCTTGCTCGATCGCTATTTTAGGAGTTCGGGCGAGTCATTAAAATTCGATCGATACTCAGTATCCTTCAGCCCCGTCTAAGGCTGAGCTTGTTAACCAGATGTTAAAATATTTTATAATCGTTGTCAATAATTCCTGTTTAATCTACCCTTACCTTCCTCTGCGTTAAGACCGTCTCTGCAGTTTATTCACAAAAACTAATTGACAAATCCAATAAAATTAGCCTACCATTTACTCAAACATCTGAATATATTTTAAATATTTTTTACAATTATTCTAAAATCTTAAAAAGAGACTGAGGATAACTCAAACTCCATAGCTCAAAATCCTAGCAAATAAAATTGGCAGCATGGACGGTGACAACTGCGCCAAAAAAGTCGAAGCCTGTATGCAAAAATTGCCAGGAATTACGGAAATTAATCTAGTATTTGCCACATTAAGTTTCGGTAAATTGAACAACGAATAGCAAGCTTCACCTAAAACTTAAAATTTAAAATTGCTTGGTGGCTGTGTACAGATAGCCAAAAGTTCAGGATTTTTTCGCCCACTTGTTCTGGATAGAAGTGGTGAAAGAAATGTCTACCGTCTTGACATTCCCAAAGCCTATCGCCTTTTTTAAGAAATTTCGACCAGCGACGCATGACAACAGGAGATACCAGAAAATCTGTTTTGCTGCTGCATATTAACAAAGGTACTTCTACACCTTCATCGTGGGAATTACTAATCCTAAATAAGGAGTGAGGACAAGGAGAACAGGCTAAGTCATCCTCAAAATATGATATAAATTTTTGATTAATAATTTGATTTTGGCATCCCAGCATATCGCCTACTATTTGATTCAAAACTTGTTTGCGACTCCGGGGAAAAGCTGAAAGATACGTATAGTAATGTGCTTGCCAATTAATAGCAGATGGCAAACCCACAGATAAAAGTCCCAAAGAACGTACTTTGTGAGGATAGCGGCGCGCATACATTAAACCAACTAATCCGCTGGTACTGTGGCCAATGAGATGAATTGGGCGGTCGCGCAATGTTAAAAAATCGTGCAAAAGTTCAACAGCCATATCTAAAGAACAAGCTTCGTCTTGAGTTTGTTGGTATTCCCATATCTGCACTGGTACAGAATCATTTAAGTAGGAAAGCAGCGATCGATCGAAGAATTGCAAACTCGGGCTTACACTTAACCAAAGTACGTCATTTGAACTAAACTTCATTTATTTTAAGTTGGATATCGAGTTATTCACAATTATAATTTATAGCCTTTCTCACAAATATGAGGTACTATAGGGCATAGGGCATACCTCACTTTTTTGAGAACCGCTGTATTTGCTAAATTTTGGGGGCGCGTTGAGTGCGTAATTTGATTTTCGCACATCATCTAATTGCCAAACCCGCCCTACCGTGAAGTCTACAAGCTAAATTCTCTCTTGAGTTGAGATACCCAAGATTTGATGCGCGATTCCGTCAGATCGGATTGGTTGTCTTCATCAATAGCAAGACCCAAAAACTTGCCATCAACTACAGCTTTAGACTCATTAAAATCATAGCCATCTATCGGCCAATAACCAACTGTTTCACCGCCCTGTTCAGAAATCTTTTCAGCCAAAATCCCCATTGCATCCATAAAATTATCCGGGTAGCCTTCTTGGTCGCCAGTTCCCACATAAGCTACTTTTTTGCCACTAAAATCAATATCATCAAGTTCAGGCCAAAAGCCTTGCCAGTCGCTTTGCAGTTCGCCGATATTCCAAGTCGGACAAGCGATAATCAGAGATTCGTATTCCGCAAAATCATCATTTTCAACGCTGCCGATATCGTGCAAGGTCACGATATCGCCACCAAATTCATCTCGGATCATTTCAGCTACCGACTCAGTTTTCCCAGTTGTAGTTCCGTAGAAAATACCAATTGATTTCGACATTGTTACTCCGAAGGTGAAATTTGATAGTGCTTGAGGGTTGTTTTTTTTGAGTCAGGATTTGGCATTTCCTGCCTGCAATTCAGACAAAAACAGTAGACACGGTTGTGGCGAACCTGAGAAATTAGGGAGTCAAGGCAGCAAGGACACTGTTTTTTCATCTGCTTAAAGTTGAAAATTCATTAACCAAGCTGACTCACTCAAATCGGGGTCTGGTTCGCAGTCAATTAGTAACAAATTCAGCGTGGTTTGTACTTTTAGACTGCGCGGGATGCCCGCGGGTACAAACACAAATACTCCCGGTGTTAAAGTGACTTTTTGATTGCACACCGTGAGAGTTCCCACTCCTTCTAAGACGGTGATGGTTACATCTTTAAAGTTATCGAGGTCAGGTATTTCGGAATTTTTACCCAAACTCATCAGTTTTTGGCTGTCGGCTGGTTGTCCGTCGCTGATTGGCGAGGCTGACGCGGAAACTATTGCTGCTGTCACGGTGATTGACCTCCAGGTACTGTTAACTTCTGGCAGTTATTGCAATTAATATTCAATAAGCTACCATGCAATCTAGATAAATTGTTAATAGCCCAACATTAAGTTTTGTTGCAGTGGGCTGTGTATCTGGGTTTAAAAGCAGCGGTTGTACCCGTCAATTGAGACGGGGCGGTCATTTGGGTCAAAAAAACTGCGATTGGCGATTCGGTTCACCGCCAAATACTTGCTAATAGTTCTCAGTTAATTATTAAAACACTCATCAGTCATCATAGGACTTACGCAGAAACTGGGTTTGATGGACGAAAATATTGCATCCCGGCTTTTGACACTAATGAAAAACCCGGTTTCTTTAGTCTTTATCCGTAAGTTCTACATCAGTCAACAGTTAACAAACAGCCCACCGCCAACAGTCAACAGCCAACAGTCAACAGTCAACACACTACTTCTTTGCCCCAACCCCAACATACATAATCGACTTATCCTCATTAATTTGGATTTTAAACAACCCTGATTTTTTGTAATCTATATAGTTAGCGAAATTAGATGTTAGAGTTTGAGAGACTTGTTTAAAAATACCCGCCGAAGAAAACACCTGCTTGCCGCGTGTAAAATCTTCCCAAAACCCGTACATTGCGGCTAACATAGCGCCCATTTCTCCAAACATATCAAAACCTTTAATTTCAATATAGCCAAAACCAATATCCTGCATTACCACAGATAGTTCCTCGGGGGTAATAAACTTCTCCCAATCGTGAACGC
Source organism: Microcoleus sp. D3_18_C4 (assembly GCF_036702355.1). Classification (NCBI taxonomy): domain Bacteria; kingdom Bacillati; phylum Cyanobacteriota; class Cyanophyceae; order Oscillatoriales; family Microcoleaceae; genus Microcoleus; species Microcoleus sp. D3_18_C4. Next base: position 54,600 of record NZ_JAUBTF010000007.1, on the reverse strand, counting down.
CCCGCCTAATTTCCTGCAAAATATTTTCCATCAGCCCAATCATCACAACTTGCGAGGAAAAAGTGCGGTTGATTGTATCAAAAAAGAACAGTCCCCCAGGCTTGAGAATTCTGTGAACCTCAGACACAACTTTTTTGTAATCGGCCACGTGTTCCAAAACATCCACGCAGATTACAACATCAAAGGTATTGTCGTCGTAGGGCATATTTTCGGCAAAACCTTGCTTGTAGTCAATCTCATAACCGCTGGTAACTGCGTGATTTTGAGCTGCTACAATACATTTGTCCGATCGATCTATTCCAGAAACAATAGCACCTCTCTGGGCCATAAACTCGCAAGAAAAGCCGCCGCCGCACCCGACATCTAAGGTTTTCAGCCCTTGCCAAGTAGTCGCGTGTCTGTCGAAAAACTCAAATCTGGGTTTATTTAGATGGTATAAGGCATAAATTTTAGCATTTTCGTCCCACCAATTATCGGCATTTTCCTCATAAAATTCTAAATCATTTTTTACTTCTGTTTTCTGCACGATTTTCTCTGTCCTGATTAGTGGAAAATATAGATGGCGATTGCACTTTTGCGTGATTTTATAGGAATGACGCCAAAAAAACCAATTTCTGTAGAAAATCGGATGTTTCGTGACGAGTTCACAGGCAGACACGGGTTTTTGAATCTGTGCGCGTAAGTTTTATTTTCTCGTGAGTTGTGAATCGCCACAGTTGTTTATTATAATATCTTTGGCATAAATTTCAACCAGATGGATCGCGTTTCTATTATCATCCCAGCCCTCAACGAAGCGACTTGTCTGGAACGCACCCTCCGCCAACTCAGCATTCTTAATCCTCCCGCTTGGGAAGTGTTGGTGGTAGACGGTGGCAGTCAAGACGAAACAGCGTCGATCGCACTTTCTGCCGGCATCCGCGTTATTTCTAGCAGTATAGCCGGACGATCCCTGCAAATGAACTTAGGTGCTCAAGTCGCCACCGGTGAAATTCTGTGCTTTCTCCACGCCGATACTTTAGTTCCCGACGACATTGTAGCAGTCATCCAGAAAACATTGTCCGATGCCGAAATTGCCGGCGGCGGGTTTATCTCCCTGATGGCTGGTTCGCAGCAAACAAGATGGGGTTTTTCTCTTCACAATTACCTGAAAACTTATTACGCGCCGCTGTTATTTCGACCTCATTTATTTTTCAAAGGATTGCGCCTGCTGTTTGGCGACCAAGTTATTTTTTGCCGCCGTACCGATTTTTGGGAATGCGCTGGTTTCGATGCCGCGCTGCCAATTATGGAGGAAGCGGATTTGTGTTTGAGGTTAGTGCGACGGGGGAGACTTAAGTTAGTCAATCGGGTAGTGGAAAGTAGCGACCGTCGAGTTGCAGCTTGGGGCGAATTTAAAGCTATTGCGATCTATCTTTCGATTGGTTTTTTGTGGGGTTTTGGCGTTTCCCCAAGGGATCTCAAGCAGTTTTATGAAGACATCCGCTGAACACAAAATCCGCTTAAATTCCAAGAATGTATTGGCTGTATTTTGGCGGCAAAACTTTCTGCAACAGGTAAATAATCGCCCAACAACCTAACAAAGTCCCCGTAACTAAAAAGCCGAGCTTCAGCAGCGGATTTACCGGGTCAATAAACTTATAAAACAGTAACAAGACATATTTCACTACTGTCGAATCCAGCAGATATATAGGGAATGAGTAAGCAGCCAATATTTTGACTAACCCAGACACTCTACTGGGAAGTGCAATATTCTTAGAAAATGCGAGGATCGACAATACGAAGAAAATTGCGTATCCTTGAGCAGATAGTTTAAAAAACGATCGGAGAAACCATGCGTCCGAATTAACTCCACTTTTTAGGTAAAATTCCCAAATGCTAGCTAGATAAAAAAGGATTGTTGCCCCTAAAATTGGCATTTTCATCCGTTCGAGAACGGGTTGAATTCTGTCATAGGAGCTGCCCAAAAATAGACCTGTTGAAAATGGCAAAATCCAACTGAAAATCCAGCGCTCCATCAAAGGTAGAGGTATTGATATGTATTGGAAAGCGCTTAAGTAGAAGAATATTGTAAAAATTGTTTGAATTGTCAAGCCCAAAGCCAAAACTTTTCTGGGTTCTAAAACTCTGAATTTCACTAGCAGCCACCACCAGCCGTAGCATTGAACAATCACAACGATGAAGTAATAGGGAGGCATCACTGAACCCGTCAAGATATCTCTGAGTAATGAAAGGAAATCAAATTTTTGGATTTCTCCCAAATTATTTAAGATGTACAAAGCTACTGACCAAAACAGATAAGGGGGTATAATTTTTGACAGTCTTTTTTTGACTACCAGTGCGGGATTATTTTGATTTTCCAGTTTGTTGCTGAGAAAAAAACCGCTCAACAGTAAAAATGCAGGTACGCAAAATAGTTGAAATGTATCGATCGCCACAAATAAAATTCTGCGGTCACGAAATGTAAAGAACCCAGCATGAGTAATCACCACACTGACGATTGCTAAAGCTCGGATCAAATCAAATTCAGCGAACCGATTAGAAACTTTTTGCATGGTAAAAATTAGATTGTAAAAATTGGAACCCAATTAGGAATTTTTTGTCTGATGAGTTTTCACCAAACTCTAGCATAAAATTTTATATTTGCTCCTATCTTCACAAAACTTATGTCGGCAAAAATAAGTCACCGACGGCGGGGACTGAGGAATAAAGACTATAGAGACTATTGCGAAAAAAAATCTACCTAAATTAGGTAGACTTTTAGAAATGTTCAAGCAATGAGTTCACTGTTGGCTAACCGTTGCTGTGATGGATGTGCGACGCAGAAACACTATCCAACTGATCGCGCCCGTTGCGGATCACGCGCAGCATATCGCTCAACTTGTGCTCGATATTATCGAGAACTTGGTCGGCATAATCATCGGCTCCGTTTTGAATTTCCTCGCATTCAGCCATCGCCCTGACTCTCATCTCTTCCAATTCCTCTTGAGCCTGGTAGCGAATTTGTTCGACTTCCGCCAGCGTGGCCTGCTGAATTGCCTCGCAGTCGAGCAAAACTTGCTGTCGCAACTGATCTGCCTCTATCTTCGCCTGCTGGAGCAAGCCCATATCGTTTAAAATTTCTGCTGCTCTCTGTTCTGCTGCTTCTATCACTTCCTGAGCGTAAAGTTCCGCCTCTTGAAGCAAGTCGTCCTTGTGCCGGATGATCGTCTCGGCTTCCTGAAAGGCGATCGGCAAATTTAGCCTCACCAAGTCTAACTGATCAAGCAACTGTTCTTCATCCACCAGAGTGCGTCTGGTCATGGGAATTCGCGGACTGTCGAGAACAATTTCCTCAAGCCTGTTCAATTCCCGCTGGATGTCTACTCCTGCGGTTCGGGTGGGGTCTCCGAAGGTGGCTGTGTTCTGAGGTGATTCGTTCTCAGTGCCGCGTCCGGTAGTGTCGGGTTCGATGCGAGTTGGTTCCTGCTGGCGTAACATTTGTAAATATCTAGGGCGACGTGTTTCGGAACAAGATGATCTACGGAGCCACCAAACTTGGCTATTTCTTTAACTACACTACTACTTAAAAAGCTGTACTCGTTAGAAGTTGCCAAAAAAACTGTTTCAATTTCACCCAGAAGGGTTTTATTGGTGTGGGCCATCTGGAGTTCCATTTCAAAATCTGTTAATACCCGGAGCCCCCGCAGCAGCACTTTGGCTTGTCGAATCTTAGCATAGTTTACTGTCAAACCCTCAAAACTGTCTACTTCTACATTTGGCAAGTGTTGAGTAGAGCGCTGGATTTGCTCGATCCGTTCCTCTACGGTGAAGAGAGGGGTTTTGCTGGGGTTTCTGACTACGGTAACAATTACCCGATCGAATAGTTTAGATCCCCGCTCGATAATGTCTGCGTGACCGAAGGTAATGGGGTCAAAGCTGCCTGGATAGATTGCAATCACGAGTTTGGCTCAACGGAGAGTGGGAGTGGGGGAATGTGGGATAGGGGGAGAGCGAGAGAGCGGGGGAGTGGGAAAGTCTATTATCCTTGTATCCGTGTTAATCCGTGTAGTGCCTTCCTTCTGACAACTGACAACTGTCAACTGTCAACTGTCAACTGTCAACTGTCAACTGTCAACTGACAACTGTCAACTGACTTCTACTTTTTCATCGAATGAGCTTTGTAGAAAGTTTCGAGGCTTTGCTTGTCGCCCACAAACCGCCAATGCCAAGGCTCGTAGCTGACGCCTTGGCGATTGTTTTTCGGGAAGGACATTTCAAAGCTGAAGGCGACGGCGTTGGCTTCTAACCACTTGAATGCTTCGGTATTTTCAAAACTGGGACTGAGGTTGTGTTCCGGGGCGGTGCCGTCGCCGATGTCGATCGCATAACCGGTGTGGTGTTCGCTGTAACCTGGAGGGGCGCTGACTTCGGCTCGCTTGCTGGCGTTTTGCCTGCGTTCGGCTTTCACGTCAAAAAATACGTGCTGTTGGTCTTGCAGGGAGCGAAAGCCGGATATGGGAGCGAAATAGATGCCTGATGCGGCTGCGGCGTTGACCATTTCCTGATATTTTGCTGCTGCTGAGGAGCGGAGTTTGACGCTACCGTCGGAGGTGACGCCTACCAAGTCTTTTGCTGGTGCTTCTGGGTAGGGCAAGTGGCCCAGCAGGTTTTCTGGGATTGCGGGGACTTTTGGGGTGGTAGCTGGACTCGCGACAGACGGAGACGCGGAACTTGTCGGCGCTGAGTCTTGTTGAGTTTGCTCTGCCTGACTGGTGGCTGGGAACAAGTTAAAGTTGAGGTGCAGCCAGATGCTGACCCCAAAGGCTAGTGCGGCCAACCCTAGCAGTTTCCAAATCAGCCCTTTTTTCTTAGACTGACTCTGCCCTGCTTCGGGGTATGGGTGATCTCGCACTGCTTCTGGAATTTCGTCGGCGACAAGCTCCGAGGCTTGCGGGGGTTTTCTTGACAGACTAGCGTTATCCAAGCCAGCTCCACTCCTGCACTTCAATAAGGCTCAACGTTAAAAATTGTAGACCGATATGGGCGATCGAACAGCTACAATTGCCGCTGAGAATATATCATCTCTTTCAGACTTCGCCCTGTCCCATCCGCCAACTCTCGAATCTGTTGCTTGGGCCCACAGTCGATCGTCCCTGCGAGGCCGAACTGGTTGGCGCTGGTAGCGCTGGTTTATTTTAAGTGTAATTTGTTACTGTTCCACAAAATCCAACAATTCTTCGATCGACACATCAAACGTCCGGGCCAATTTTAGCAGAGCACTGATGTCAGCCATTGCCATACCGGGCGATCGGGCATAACTTTTAACAGTATTGTAGGATACTCCAGAGCGATCGGCTACTTCCTTCAGCGTCCAGCCTTCCCTAGCAGCAAACTCTCTGATCCGCAATTTAACCAATTCGCCTCTTGACATTAGGGTGAAATTTCACCTATAGTATATATGAGATATAAAGCGCCGACCAGCGGCACCGCACTCCCGGCGCCTAATCTTCCACAACCTCAAACAAATCTTCAATCAACAAATCAAAAGTTCGAGCTAATTTTTGCAAATGAGTAACGTCAACCGTTGCTAACCCCGGCGAACGAGCATAATTCTTAAGCGTGCTGTAGTGAACTCCCGATCGCTCAGAAACCTCTGTCAAAGTCCAACCCTTCTCGGCAGCCAGCTCTCGAATCCGCAACTTAACCAATCCCATTTATTGACAATAGACCAGTATTGGCCTTAAAATATTTACATCATAAATAGCGATCGCCCCCCGGCCTCGAAAACTGAAGAGCGAACAGCTATTTATTCAAATGACCGACAATTTGGCATTCACCAACAAAAAGTAGGATTCACCAACAAAAAGTCGGATTGACCCAAAATCAAGTCGGATTCACCCCAAACAAGTCGCAGTCACCCCAAACAAGTCGGAGTCACCAAGTCACCAACCATGATACCAAAACAAAACTCAGAAGCCAAGCAAATAAATCCACTTGCTCGCTTTGTCACCAAAGAAGCAGTTGCCAAAGTCTTGAAAGTCAAGCCAGAACAGATTCGGGACATTCGCTGCTGGGCTTACGTCATCCACGTTGTGGGAGTTGGCATCAGCCAATTTGTCAGCTACGCAGATATGCCGCCAATTTTAGGAGTCGAACCGCCGACGCTGCAAGATTGCATTCGGTGGCGGAAACGCTGGAGAATCAGCCAACATCAAGCACCGATATTTTGGGTAGATTTTTATGAGGGGAAATTTCGGCAGTCTCGCGGTGTGGAAGAACTCTACAACTGGGGTAAGTTGGTAGGTAAGATTAAGCACGGGTTGTCAGAATTGCAGGTGGAGTTGCTGCGGAACATTTATTTTTTGGTGAAAGAGTGTATTCAGGCTTTTTGAGTAGAGTTTGTTGAGCAAACCCCTTAACTAATTTTATTCGTGAGTAGAACCATCTGGCATAATTGCACCAGTGAGTTTAGCATTTATAAAGTTTGCTCCTCCTATTTTTGCATTTGTTAAGTTAGCGCCAGATAAGTCTGCATTTGTTAAGTTTGCTGCACGGAGGTCTGCTGAAATTAGGTCAGCACCACGCAGTTTTGCACCGTATAAATCAGCTTGCCGCAAATCAGATTCAGTTAAGTCTGCTGTCGTTAGATCGGCACTTTGTAATCTTGCATCATTCAAGTTTACCTGCTTCAAATTAGCCCGACTCAAATTACAGCCGTCTAGACTTGCTCCCTGAAGTTTTGCCTCACTCAAATTCGCATCTCTAAAATTGGAATTATTCAATTTTGCCGAAATCAAATTAGCACCTTGTAAATTGGCTCCCATCAAGTTAACACTGCTCAAGTCCCTACCAGTTAGATCGACATTTGGCAGCGATACATAAGGAGCAATTAAGTAAGCGCCCGTTTTCACGGGATCGAAATCAGTAGGAAATAAAGTTGCTTCATTGTAAATCGCTCCTAGAAGCTTAACTCCTTTGAGATTTCCTCGATCGATGTTGGCTTCTAAAAGGTTAGAATTACTCAGATTTGCATTTGTCAAATCAGCATTTTTCAGGTCTACTTTCCTCAAGTTTAGCCCGCTTAAGTTAGTTTGAGCCAGGTTGGCAGTTGTGAATTTTGTTTGGTGATTAAGTTTCGCCCCGCTAAGGTTTGCACCGTTCAAATCGGCTTCACTAAAATTTGCAGATTCTAGCTTTGATCCTCTTAAGCTTGCTTTGCTTAATTTGGCTTTTTCTAGTTTAGCTGATTGTAAATTAGCCTGAGCGAGGTCGGCTCTTGATAAATTAGCATGATTCAGATTGGCACTGTATAAACTAGCCTGAGAAAGATTGGCATTGACTAAGTTTGCTTGATTCAGATTGGCACTGTATAAATTCGCCTGATCGAGGTTGGCATTGACTAAGTTTGCTTGATTCAGATTGGCACTGGATAAATTAGACTTAGAAAAGTTGACACCGCATAATTTAGATTCGCTAAAATTTGTGCTAGAGAAAGAGCCATCCCTCATATCTGCTCCCGTCAAAATTGCCCCGCTGAGGTTGAGGCTCTGCCAATTAACACCCCTTAAATTAGCTTTTTTAAAATTAGCTTTACTCAGGTTGACATCAGAAGCTAGGTTTTTACCGGTTAGATTAGCATCGGCTAAATTAATACCCGTAAAATCCTTTTCTCCCTCATTGTAACGCCGCAAAAACTCCTCAACACTAACAACAGGTTCCAGACATTCCTCAGACTCATCCTCCACATCCTCACAGCTATCCTCTAAAGCAATATCTTCAGCAGCAGCCGCCAATCCTTCCAAATAATCTGCTCGATCCAAGTAATCCGAACTCGCTACAAACCGCCTTTCAATCTCCTCCTCATTTAATACTTCGCTGCTTTCAAATCGCTCAATTAATTGCTTGACAATTTGGCAGTCCTTCGTGCGAATTCCCACTTCTTTTTCTGCACTTTGGTCGTTGTTAGTCAGCAAATTATGACTACCCAACATGGCAAAACTAGAATCACAAACTAAAAAGTTTTCGTGAGTTCCCAATAAAGATAGACTAAATTGATCGGGATATTCGCTTGCTAATTCTTGCAAATCTGCCCAAGCATTGTAGCGCCATCCCTTGCCTATTTTTTGCCGATCTCCCAGATAACCCCAACCAATATTTATCAAACATCCTCGGTTCAAACACTCTCTAAACTTTTGCAGCAATTCATCATTAATGCTGTTACAATTGAGCCAAGGGCAAACAATAATCAGCCGCTCTTTAGCTAGTGATAGGGCTTCCATCAACACAGCGCGACTGTTGGGACGATCGCATACTAACTGATACTGAAAGTCTGACTTTGGCTTTTCTGTCTCGGTGTCAAGCTCGATCGGCTGCTCAGCAATGACAGACATATCGCTATTTCCCAAATCACGCGGCTGTTGCAGGGACGCAATTTCAGCAGTCAAACTTTCTAGCATTTGCGGTTCAGGGCGATCGTTAAATCGCTGTTCCTGTGCCTCTAACTGCCTCTTAAGTTTGGCTAGATATTTTTTCAGAATAACTTGCTCTTCTTCAAGCTGCAATACTCTCGTGGCTATTGATACTAAATCTAGTTCGGTTTCTGACATAGTGCTATCCTGAAATCAAAAATACTTCAAAAGCCAAGTCTGGGAAGTTTGCGCCTCATCAAACATTACCAACTTCTGCAAACTCAGCAATATTTGCAGAAATTTGCTCATCTCCTGCATCAACCGCAACCGTTAACTTCAATCCCAAAGCCTTGAGCCAACTAGCCAAACCATAAATTGTCGCAATTCCGTCTCCCGACAACAAAGTATCTAACTTTTCCAAATGCAACTTAGCATCATCAGCAGACATATTTGGTTCGCCCAGAGCCTCAAATACATCTCTCAGCGCTTTTCGCATGATTCTTAATTCCAAATCTCCCTCTTCTTCCTCAAAAATTTCTGTGATGTAAGCAGCAGAAAAATTGGGATCTTTGAGAGATTTGATTTTAAACGGATGGTAAGGGACACTTTTAGGCATTTTCTTGGCTCCTGTATTCTTCCCAATATTTCTTAGCAGTGCGAATATCTTGATCTTGAGTGCTTTTATCTCCACCGCACAGCAAAAGCACAATTATTGCTCCAACTTGTCCAAAATAAACCCGGTAGCCCGGGCCAAAGTCAATTTTCAATTCCGAGACACCTTCGCCAACCGATCGACAATCTCCCAAATTGCCATTGCTAACACGCTCCAGCCTTTTCACAATCTTGGCTTTACCCTTAAAATCGCGGAGAGATTCCAACCACTCATCAAAAGGAACTCTGCCGTCTGGCTGGCTATAACTTTGAATTTCCTTGGGTTGTACTTCCATAATTTCAATTTTAGCGGGTCAGCACTCCAATCTTACAGCCGCGCCCGATCGCCCCTTGACTCCATGCGCTACAATTATTAAGAAATCTTTAGTTAGATCCGTTTAACGTTCCAGACGCATTATGAGTCTTCCCATTCGCAACGTCGCCATCATTGCTCACGTCGATCACGGCAAAACCACCCTTGTGGACGCTCTCCTCAGACAGTCCGGGATCTTCCGCGAAGGGGAAGAAATCCCAGATTGCGTCATGGACTCGAACGACATCGAGCGCGAACGTGGCATTACCATCCTTTCCAAAAACACCGCCGTCAGGTACGGAGAAACCCTGATCAACATCGTCGATACCCCCGGACACGCGGACTTCGGCGGAGAAGTCGAACGAGTTCTCGGCATGGTTGACGGCTGTCTGCTGATCGTAGACGCCAACGAAGGCCCGATGCCGCAAACGCGGTTCGTGCTCAAAAAAGCCCTAGAAAAAGGACTGCGCCCGATCGTCTTTGTGAATAAGATCGATCGCGAGCGAGCCGACCCCCACAAAGCCGTCGATAAAGTTTTGGATCTGTTCCTCGAACTAGGCGCTGACGACGATCAGTGCGAATTTCCCTATCTCTTCGGTTCCGGCTTAAGCGGTTACGCCAAAAAACACCTCGAAGACGAAGGGGTAGATATGAAGCCCCTCTTTGAAGAAATCCTCGACCACGTACCACCCCCCGTAGGCGACCCCAACAAGCCACTACAACTGCAAGTAACCACCTTAGATTACTCAGAATACGTCGGTCGCATCGTCATCGGCCGCATCCACAACGGCACGATTAGAATCGGTCAACAAGCAGTCTTAATTACCGAAAGCGGCGCGATTGTCAAATCAAAAATTACCAAATTGATGGGCTTTGAAGGCTTGAAGCGGATTGATATCCCAGAATCTTCTGCTGGTAATCTTGTCGCCGTTGCTGGTTTTGCTGATGCGTATATTGGCGAGACAATTACCTGTCCCAACGACCCGCAAGCACTGCCTTTAATCAAAGTAGACGAACCAACTTTGCAGATGACTTTCTCTGTGAACGATTCGCCGTTCTGCGGTCAAGAAGGTAGTTTGGTAACATCGCGTCAAATTCGCGATCGGCTAATGCGAGAACTCCAAACCAACGTCGCCTTGCGCGTCGAAGAAACCGAATCTCCCGACAAATTCCTCGTATCCGGCCGCGGCGAACTCCACCTCGGAATCCTGATCGAAAATATGCGTCGCGAAGGATACGAATTCCAAGTATCTCAACCGCAAGTAATCTACCGCGAAATCGGCGGTCGTCCCTGCGAACCTTTTGAATGTTTGGTGTTAGATGTACCCGAAGAAGCAGTCGGCGGCTGCATCGAACGGCTCGGTCAGCGGAAAGCAGAAATGCAAGATATGCACGTCAGCAGCACCGGTCGCACCCAAATCGAATTTTCAGTCCCCGCTCGCGGTTTGATTGGATTCCGAGGCGAGTTCATGCGCTTGACTCGCGGCGCTGGAATTATGAACCACAGCTTCCTCGACTATCGCCCCCTCGGTGGAGAAATTATCGCCCGTCGCAACGGAGTATTGATTTCCTTTGAAGAAGGAGTTGCAACTACTTATTCACTGAAAAATGCTGAAGACCGCGGCGTATTTTTCATTACCCCCGGAACCAAGGTTTACAGAGGAATGATTATCGGCGAAAACAACCGAGATGAAGACATGGAGCTGAATATTTGCAAGTCGAAGCAGTTGACAAACCACCGCGCATCTGGCGGTGAAGAATTGGCGCAATTGCAAGCACCAGTCGATATGAGTTTGGAGCGTGCTTTGGAGTACATCGGTCAGGATGAATTGGTGGAGGTAACTCCTAAATCAATTCGCCTGCGGAAGGTTTCTAAGAAGTTAGTCAAACGCTAAAAAAACTTGTAGGGTGCTCTTCGGCGCACCTTACTGGTGAAACGCTAAAAAAACTTGTAGGGTGCTCTTCGGCGCACCTTACTTTCTATCGACCGTAAAAACCTGCCCGAACTTAAAAAATTATATATTATCTAATTTTGCGTTGGTTATTTTATATCAATTCCGGTTGCCATCCTTCGGAATTGTTGACTGTTGGCTGTTGACGGGCGGGTCGAAAAACTGAATGATTGAGTGTTAACTGTTGACTCGATTTTATTATTCCGATGCAACCGGAAACGATATTACTTAATTTTCCACTTGAAAGCTGATATTTATCGGTAGGTATTTCCCCGAAAGCCTTTAAACACCATGCAAATAAGGTTTTCAGAGAAGCACAAGTATTCGGATTAGATAAAACCTTTTCAACATTAAGTCCATCGAGACTTCGGCAGCCGTGTTCCTTTTCATTAAATCCAGAATATATCTTTTTTAGTGCACCTTTGGGATGGCTAATAATTTGATTTTTTTATTATTTATTTCTATATCATAGCCTGCTTTTCATGTCAATTGGCATATCGGACTGCTCAGGGGCGATCGCGCGCTGAACAAAGTCACACAATATGTTTTAATTTATATTTGAGCAAAATCCAAACAAAGCCAGCCATGAGTCCTAAATCAATAGCCGTAATCAACTTCAAAGGCGGTGTCGGAAAGACTACCGTCACTTGGAGTCTGGGAAATATTATATCCCAAGGAACCGACTTAGAAGTCTTGATGTTAGACTTAGATCCTCAAATGTCGCTCACAGAGGCGATCGGACTTAACGAAAATACAGGTCATTTAGATGACAAGTTTGGTAAGTGGTACGAAAAATCTCTCAAGCATAGACTGACAATTTACGACGCTCTAGAAGTCTTTAAAAAAGCCGGACAAAACTTTAAATTTCCCGTTGGTTTCGACACCATTTATCAGATTGACGAACAGTTGCATTTTGTCCCTTCAGTTGAAGAATTGTATTGGTTAGATATCGATGGATTTGAGGGAAAAAGTGTTAAAGACTTTATCCGCCGATTCATCGGCAAAATCGCCAACTCTGCCAATCTCCCCAAATACGACTTGATGCTTTTTGACTGTTCGCCTTCCTTCAGTCTCCTCACCTACAGCGTACTCTCTTGCTGCGACTTAATATTAATTCCCGTCAATCCCGATTATTTTGGTTCTAGGGGATTGAGTTTAGTTTTAAACTCGCTCCAGAAACGGATTGAGCCTTATCCGTTTCCCAAGATAGCAGTCTTTATGAATAAAGCTAAAACCTATGGAGGATTGCTGACAAATGAAGTTCAGTTTTACATGAGAGAAGTAAAGAGACTTTGCGATGAGATATCAAAAGATAATAACATAGAAGTTAGATTTTTAGAATCGACGATTCGCGAAAGCGTCGGGCTAAAACGGGCGATTAATGAGGGAGAACTGCCGCGAGAATTAGTTAGAGAATTTGAAAAACTATGGCGCGAGTGTGAGGAGTATCTAAAATGAGTAAAAAAGAAATTTTGGCTGCTTCCGAACAAGAAAGCGGGGGGTTGGTTGAGGAAATTGGCGAACTTAAGGAAATCTTGCGGGACGTTGCTCGAAAATTAACCCGGCTTGAGACTCAAGTCAAGCGGGGAGTGGTTTCTGCTGGCTCAAAAACTTCGGATATTGCCAGGAGTGCTGATGTTAATAAACCTGTTAATTTATCGGCTGCCAATGTTCTAGAAGTTTATGAAGAACTGCGTTTACAAGCTAAGAATGGTAATGAAGAAGAGGTGAGGCAAAAATTGTTGGCAATGAGTGCAACTGACTTGAACTTGATGTGTTGCGAGTTAGGGATGCCGCCCAGCAGCAAGAATCCGTCCCGCAAAAAAATGTTCGAGCTAATTATTGGCAGAATTAAACAGAGTTTGAGGCTGTCGAGACATATAGACAGACAAACACTTTGAATGGGGCATGGGGAATGGGGCATTGGTAATAGCTTCGACTTAGAATTTGCCATATCCCCGCAGGACTTTAAGAAGTCGGAGATATGAGGACTGAAGACTGTGAAAATTTAAAAGTAAGGAGATGATATTGACAAAATGCTTTTGCATAAAGTATTGCGACTTAGTTCGATCGCCCTAATCTCCCTAACACTCTCAATCACCTTGTTTTTCAGCCTTCACAGCCCTCCCCCAACCGCAGCCCAAAAACCAAGGATACTAGCGTTTACCGCCCTCCAAATGCGCGGCAGCGAGACCATATCCAATTTATTTGCGGTCAATGCTACCAGTTCCGCTCGCCGCGAACTTACACCTAATATAGATGTTAGCCCTCCCCTAGTGTGGTCGCCCAACGGCCAGCGACTGGCTTTCGTTAGCGGATACACTGACATCTATACAGTCAATGCTGACGGTTCTCAACTAACTAAACAGTTTGCTGGGGATGCTTGCAAAGCAGCTAATTTTGCAATAGCTTGGTTTTCCAACAGCCAGAAATTTATTTTTGCCCGTTCTTGCGACGGTTTTACCTCTGATACTCCCGGCAGTCAATCACTTTATACAAGCAACACTTCGGGCATTAAAGGAACTAAATTAGTTAGGAATTTGGAAGTAGGAGGATATCCGCCTAAAACAGAAATTTCCTCAGAATTTTACCTTTCACCGGACGGCCAGCAGGTAGCATTTGTCAAGGATAAAAATATCTACAAAATGAATGCCGACGGTTCGGGAATGACCAAACTAACTAAAAGCCCCGGCGAATATGTATCCGGCGGAAGTGAACTTGTTTGGTCGCCCGATCGCACAAAAATTGCTTTCTTGTTCGGCGCTTATCCGAAACAGCAAATTTACACAATTAATGCCGATGGAACCCACCTCAAAAATTTGACGAACAACCCGCAAAATCAGGTTTACAACGTCAAACTATTTTGGTCGCCCGACAGCAGCCACATTGCTTACTATTATAATAAACCCGGCGATTCATCAGGCGAACAGCAAGATATCTACCTGCTCGACATTAACCGGGGGACACCCAAGAACCTCACCCAAAAACCAAGAAACTACGACGAAATTTCGTGGTCGCCGGATGGCAAAGTTATTGCTTTCGTCGCTGGAGAGTTCAATAATCAAAAACTCTACACAATCAATGCTGACGGGAACCAGCTAAATCAACTAGCTACCAGACTAAAACCGTCGGGGATTTCAGAATTAGCTTGGTCTACTGACAGCAAGCAAATTGCTTTTATATTTAACGAAATCCAAGGAGACAAAAGCAAGTTGTATGTAATTAATCGGGATAGTTCGGCATTGACTAAATTGACAAACGACCAGGATTTAAATGTGAGCAATCCGGTTTGGCAACCGCAGTAAACTTAAAATCCCAAATATACTATAGGGGGGGTTTAGCACAGATAAACCCAGAATTGCGGGCTATATTGGCACTACCCTGGAGGGAAAGCGGGTTAATGAACAATAAAATATCCACCCAACTCAACACTCAAAATTATTCTCAAATTGGGGAAGATGCAATAATTTTTTTCTCCTTTAAGGGCTGGTGAACTTGCAATTCATTAGACTCAACTTCCTGCTGTTTTTCATCTTGCACCTGTTTATCAATTTTGGGCAACTTTAAAATCGCCCCAGCCAAAACCCAATAATACACGGACACTGGATCTACATCCAGCGGATAGTATTGAGTATTGATCGTAATAAATGCAACAAACACCCAAAAACTAGCTCCGTAACTCCGCAAACTTTTGTCCTTGACTGATCTGTAAGATCTAAAAGTTAGAAAAGCTAAGTGTAAAAGCATCACCTGAAAACTAATCATTCCCGGATAACCGAGTTCGTAGATCAACTTAGGTTGGAAAGTTTCAATTAACTGCGTAGCACCAAATATTCGCGTTGAATTAGTGGCTCGTCCCACACCTTTACCAAGAGGTTTGTCAATGATAAAATTGTTGCTCTGCTCGAACTGATTAAAGAGAAATTGCTGGGGCGGTGCAGCATTCCAGCGACTAACAAAACTATCCCACCGTTGCTCGATAATTCCCGGGTTAATAGCTGCACCGACAAACAGCAGAATCGCCAGTCCTGCACCGATGGGAATAAATCGTTTGAAATTAACTAATTGACCGGTGAGAACTAGCAGGATTGCTGTAGCAACGGGAACCATAATTAAAGCAGCTCTTTGACCGGAAATAACTGCATTGGCAAATACTAATGCCATGCCAAATAAACCGATAACTCGCCACCAGAATGAAGGGTCGCAAAAGGCAGAGGCAAAGGTTAAAAAAGCATTAGAAATTAAAAACCACGCCCACTGCCAAGGCGCGACAAAAGTTCCCGGCAAGCGGACAAACTTGACTTCTGGACTGAACACCAAAGAACCGCCGACAAAACATCGAGCTTCCAGCGTTGCTTTATATAATTCTGCTCCGGTCATGCCTCTGGTTCCCGCACACTTTCCACTTTGCAGTAACAGGTACTGAATCAAACCGAGAAGGCAGCAAACGATCGCCAAAACGATGTGCATTCGACTAAAAAATACCAAATCCTTCTTAGTGCGGAGCAGATAATAGGTACAAGCAATCAGCGGTATGTAACCTATCAATACTTTTAAGCCGAGAATTCCTTGCAGAATTGGTTTGTCGCCCTTCATAGGGTTGAGCTGCATCTCCCCGTTGACAAAAATTAAAGTCAGCATTGCCATCATCAACAGGATGCTAAAGGTAGAAAGCATTTGTTTGGGAATGAACAGGCGCAACTGTTTCTTTTTGCAGCTTTGAATTAGGGCGATGAGAGCTGGTATGTAGAAAGCATCTTTGGCTACTTGAAATGCAGCATTCCCGCCGCCAATTGCGTAGGTAATTGTACCACTGAAAGGCAGGTAAATTAGAAAAGTCCACAAAGCTTGACGGGGGTATTTGTAGGAAAGCAGCAAGATGGCTGCGGCTGCGCCTCCTGCAATAGCAATCTTAGGGCCGGCTACGAACAACAGGGGGATGCTGAGAGCAACGCTGACTAAGCAGCTTATGGCGATCGCCTGCACCAATTCATTGCGCTTTTCTGAAATTTTGCGTTTTTGTGCAGCTACTTCTTTTTTGCTTAGCGCTGTTGTTTTTTCGCTGTGCTTGTGTTTGGATTTCTTGGATTTGCGCTTGGTTTTCAACATATAGCAGAAGCAAGAAGGAAAAGGGAAGAGGGAAGAGGGAAGAAGGAAGAGGGAAGAGGGAAGAGGGAAGTTCGGCAACGGATTCTGTAACGGATGTAACGGATGTTAGGAAGAAGGAAGAAAGAAAGAAGAAGGAGGGAAGAAAGAAGAAGGAGGGAAGAAAAGAAGGAGAAAAGAAGGAAGAGGGAGTTAGTTGCCTAAGAGAGAAAGAAGAAGTAATCGACCCCTTATGTTTGTGCAATTAAGAACGTCCTCCCGTCAGGGCACTTCCTATAATTTTTATAAGGCACTTATGTTGAAGGCGGAAGACACTCTGATGTAGAACGCTGGAGATGTAGGTAGAAGACAGAAGGAATAGAAGCGAACAGATTTCGGCAAATATGGTTACTTATTTTTAAAGTCAAGATCGAGAAAAAGTCTCGGTCGAGATTGTCGGTGTGACGCGGGCACAAATTACACGGGCGACCTTGTAGAATATAACTGCTGCATCTATAATGTACAAAAATGTACAAATCTCGAAAAAATAATTTTAATGTAGCGGTGAAAATGAAATTAACAAAATTTGTATCGATCGGCATTGCCCTATTTTTAGGAGCAAGCGGGAGCATATTATCTAGCAGCAGTACAGCATTAGCGGCCGAAAAAGTTGTCCTCACATTTGGCCCGATCAGACAAGCCATCAATATCAGCGACTTAGAAGACTTTGCTAAAAACGGCACGACGACGCCAACCCTCCAACAAATTATCCGGTTCTCCAAAATGGACGCGCAAATGCTGCGGGGGTTCATGGGTTTAGAAATTGGTTTGAAGCCTGCTAATCTGGCCAGGGTAGTTTACAGCACCCCAGGAGAAAAAATCACTGACGACATCGGTCAAGCAATTCGGACTCAGCGCCGCACAGAAAGCGGGAAAGCTTTGCGGGCAGCGGTGATCCTGGCAGCCGGGGATGACGGTAAGGTCTCGCTGCTAGAAATCCTGAAAAAGTATCCTCTGGCCGAGGTTTACGTAGATGTTGCCAGCCTTCGCACCGCTGTTGGGAAAGTTCAGAGTATAGCCGGAACTCTGCGAAGCCTGCTTCAAGATGTGACGCGATCGACAACTCGTACAACTGAAACAACTCCCACCGAAAGTCCGATCGAACCTCGCCGCAGCGTGCAGCCCACAACTCCGCCTCCAGCGCCGCGCCGCGCCGCCCCCTTGCCAGCACCCGCACCGCAGCCTGTGACGCCGGTCAGAGGGCTTTGGTAAAAAAATCATAAATGTCTCATAAAGGCGGGTTGAAGCGGCTGTTGTGGCATTCTGCAGACACTTTTGAGACCAAACCTGCCCCCGCCCTACCCCTATCCCAACCCCCAAAAGGGTTAGGACTTTTGTGGAAATTCCCAAAGCAATCAATTTTTCTTTAGCAATTTTTTGAGCAATTTAGGAATCTCTGAAGGTCGAGCCGCCACAGGTATGTCCGCCTCTTCAAAGGCAGCCATTTTGTTTGGGGCCGTAACTCCAAAGGCTTTCTGGGCAGCCGCCCGAGAACTGATCAGGATGCCGGCGTGGCCCAAAGACGGCCCCTTGGGAGCGTAGCGGCCGGCCAGATAAGCAACCACGGGTTTGTCGATCGCCGAAGCGATGTAAGAAGCAGCAGCTTGTTCACTCCACCCGCCAACTTCCCCCACTAAAACCATCGCTTCGGTACTGTCGTCTTCGTCCAAAATTTGCAGCCACTGCATAAAAGAAGAACCGACAATCGCGTCGCAGCCAATACAAACCGCCATCGACTGTCCCAACCCAGCCTCCGTCAGTTCTAGGGCAACTTCGTAAGTCAAAGTGCTGCTGCGGCTGATCACTCCCACCGGGCCGGGAGTGTAGAATTCCTTGGGGTGAGTTCCCAGCAGCAGTTTGTCGGGCACAATAATCCCCGGACTGTTGGGCCCGATTACCAAAGTTTCGGTGGCTTCTGCTTTTCTGACTAAGTGCACCATATCCAGAGGAGGCACTCCCCCAGTAACGATCGCGATTTGCCGAATTCCTCCGGCGATCGCTTCTAAAGCAGCATCCAGCACCGAGTAAGCGTCTACCAAAATTACCGCAGTGTCAACGTGACCCACTGCCGCCACTGCTTGTTCTACCAAATCAAAAATCGGAATTCCCTCCACTTCCTGCCCCCCCCGACCGGGACTAACACCGGCGACTACATTCGTGCCGTATGCTTTCATCATCAGGGCGGCGCGGGTGGACGCGGGAGATTCTGTAATGCCCTGTACTAGGACTTTGCTTTCAGGAGTTAAATTCATTTTTTCCCACTTGACACTCGATCTGTTAAAAGCAGAAGGCCTTCATCTGTACAGAAATCTCGTTTTTTGCCGATCGACTGCCGCTACTTGGCGGAGGATACAGAAGCGGCCGCGGCCTCATCCAAAGTGCTAGCTAACTGCACCGGCAACTGTCCCAAACGCTTTTTAACAGCATCAGCATCGATCTCTACCAGCCGCAGCACAATTTGGATGTGGCGGTTAGCGCGAGCTTTCCGTTCCAAATAGACGGCTACTGCAGCAATTATTTCCTCGGTCTTGGAGGCGCTGCCCAAAATATTTACAAGTATCACCTTAACGCTTTTATCCTGAGCGACTAACTCCAGACCCAACTCCACGCGATCGCGCAGGGCATTTGCTGCATAGTAGCGGTCTAGGGAACCAATATTCACAAAATTAGCGGGTTTTCCTCCTTGGTGGGTTACAGCATCTAAAGTTGCCATTGTCAGGCCCACTCCGTTGCACAAAATCGCGATATTCCCGTCTAGTTCGATTAATTGCAGGGATTCGGAATTCGAGATTGGGGATTTAGATTTGGGGTCAAACTCCGGCGACTGCTGAACTTTGGACTGGGAATGGGAGCGATCGCCCGCAGCATGGGGACTTCTTCTTTCCCGTGCCAACCCGCCCAAGAGCTTCTTCTCCGAGAGTGCTGCCAAATCTGGATGTCGTCCCAAGGCATCGTCGTTGGCGGTGACTTTACCGTCTAAAGCCATTACCTCTCCCCTTGGACTGATGCCGAGAGGATTGATTTCTACTAGGTCTAAATCTTTTTCGACAAACAGCCGGTACATTTTTTCGACAATGGTGCTCACCGATTGAATCAAGTCTCCCTGCAATCCCATTTTCAGCGTGAGACGCCTCGCGTAGAATGGGGAAAATTCTTGATCTACGGCAACTTGCTGCATTTGCTCGATCGACCCTTCGACATCCATACCTCCTTGTCTCGATCCCAGAAGCACCGGGCGACGGGCTACGGGGTCTAGGAGTACCGCTAAGTACAATTCTTGGTCGGCGTTGTACTTTGCTTCTGCCAGCAGGACTTGGGGATATTCATCCTCGATCGGCAAATTAAAAATTGTTTGGGCGGCAGCTACTGCATCGATCGTATTTTCTACAAACTTGATACCGCCCGCCCTGCCCCGTCCCCCAGCCCGCACTTGCGATTTGAGTACAACGGGGTAAGGAATTTTCAGTCCTTTGAGGTCGGCGGGATTGTCAATCCGCTGCGACGGCAAAATCGGAATTGCCATCTGTCGAAATAAAGATTTAGCTTGGTACTCTAACAAATCCATTATCAATTACGGGTGACGGGTAGTTGGCAACAAGCAATTCGTCCTAATTGGCAATTCATAATTAATAGATAGTAATTGGTTTTTTGTCAAGTTAAAAGTTAAAAATTCTCGCTTTTATCTTTTAATTTTAGACTTTTGTATTGCCGATTACTTATTCGCTATTACCGCTCGCCGATTACCTATTACCTAAGCTGTTTCAAAGTGTTTTTTTCTCGGAATTTCCACATTTTACTCTTAGGCTCTGGCGGGGAGATATTTGGCGAGCGTTGGTGTTTTTTTGTCTCAGAAAATCTTCGGGCGTTCGGCGATACTGTGCCGAGATATTTCTGCGAATTGTTTACTTGATGCTATTAACAGCGCCTTGATGGACGGTTTTGACCCATTTGAGCCGCTTGGGCCGTACCGCAATCCGAGCCGTTACAGTCCCTACCAGCAGCCAGTGGAACATATACACAGTACCCCGCAGCGTTTGCAGCCAGGTGACAAAAACTCGCCTTACGTCAAATTTGGTCTCTTTGCGAGTGCGACGCAAACCGACAAACATTCCCACCACCGACAATGTAAGGGTCATAAAAGTTATGGGACTGGCGATCGGCATCCGGCGCAGCGCAATTGACATCACAAAGTCGGGCAGGGCTACTGTGGGTAAGAAATATTGAGATACCCAAAATCCAAATAAATCCCAAGTTTTCCCAGTTCCCATGCGGTTCCGCAAAATTAGCCGCCAGTAGTCAAGATAACGCTGATAGCCACCTTCTGCCCAGCGATTGCGCTGGTGCCACAGAGCGCGAGCGTTAGTGACTCCTTCTTCTGACACGGCTGGGAAAGCGAGAAATTCAATGTCCCATCGGTCTAGGTGCAGCCTCACCGTCAAATCCAGGTCGTCGGTAATCGTCTCCTCGTTCCAGCCTCCGCAGCTTTCCAAGGCGGTGCGGCGCATGAATTGGCCGTTACCGCGCAATTCTCCAATGCCGCCGATCGCAATCCGCTGCTGTTGGAAAAAACTGTCGAGAGCCATTTCTGCTTCTTGGCCACGAGTCCAAAAATTTACCGAAGCATTGGCGATGGCTTTTCTGACTTGCACAGCCCCTACCTTTTCTCCATTGAACACTGGCAGCACCCGGCGCAGCAAGTCTGGCGTTACCGTCGCGTCGGCGTCAAATATTCCCACAAATTCCCCGCGAGTCAGTGGTAACACTTGATTCAGTGCTCCCGACTTGCCGCCGCTGGCATTTGCTCCTCTGCGAAATACTTTGAGCTGGGGGTACTTTTTGGTTAGCTGTTCCAATACTAGCGGCGTGGCGTCGCTGCTGTGATCGTCGATCGCCCAAACTTCGTAGCGGTCGATCGGATAATCTACATTGCAGATCGATTCTACGAATCGGGCAATCACCGCTTCCTCATTTTTCGCCGCCACCAGCAGCGACACATAAGGCCAATCCTCTCGACTTTCATCGGCAAGAGGCGGCAGTGCGGGCTTGGGTTCCGCAAACAACACTCGAAATGCTTGCATCCACAGCAGTCCCGTCAACCCCCACACTACCCACGCACCCCAAGAAATCAAGTGCAGGGCGATCGTGCCGGCCCAAATCGCAGTCAGCACTGCGGCGGCTTTTCCGCGCCGTCCCCGGTACAGATTTTGAGGAAAAGAGGGAGTTCCCGGCACAGACACCGCAACCGGGAGCTCTGCTTTTGTTTCCGCGTCAAACACCCTGTCGCCAATGTCTGGTATAGCAAATACTTTGCTGAGCTTCGAGTTCGAGGTCAAACTCTTGAGCTCTTCTTGAGCTAAATCAGAGATGTCCAAGTTAAGCTCGCTGCGAGCGTCGTTTTCTGGCCAAGAACTCTCCTGCATAGGTTACTTGATTCAACCACCAATAGTTTTTGATTTTAGATATAAGCATCTACTGTATCAGTTTCTGGGCTTTTGTCGAAAGCGGACGGGAGGACAACCAGCGGGTTAGGTGTTTGTACGGTATTGGTAAACGGGTACTGCATAGAGTATTTGGGTTGACTTTTGCTTGCGATCGACCTGGAATATCTGCTAGTTTTTTCAGGGGATCTAAACTATCTGTTAGTAATAATTGTCTGAGGTGGAAATATGTCTATTCCTCAACTGAAGCCAGCCGATGACAAAGAAGTGAAAGTCTACGCGCCTTTCTGTCAAGAGCCCAGGCGCAAGTTTTTACCGCACGCTATTGGCCTCTACAAGCTCAAAACCTTGGAGGGGGCAAGAAAAATTGACGGCGGGGAGAGCGTGCCGTTTGTCGCTAGCTGGAATATCTCGTCGCTGCCGATCGATTTAACCCGCTGTCGGGTGTTGTTTGACGGCAATGCTGAACTCAGCTACGAAGTGACTATGCAAAGCTCTGAGTTTGTTAGTTGCTTAATTGAGGTACTTCTGACTTTTCAGCGAACTCGTACTGTCGATTTTTCTAAAACGTTTTACCGCAAGCTGATGCGAATGGATGAATAACTTTCACCGCAGCCGCACTCCCAAAAGTCCGCAATTGACAATCAAGCAATTTAATCCGGGGCCCCCGGATTGATTGGGGGAGTGAGAAAAAAGCTCCGAATCCGGAGCGCAAGCCCCCGGATTTATCAGTGCGGTTGCTTTCTTCAATCTAAAATCTAAAATCTAAAATCTAAAATCGATTGAGGGGCGCTATAACTGGCGCACCAATAGTGTAAAGCCACGACGGCAACATTACATGATTGGTGCGCCAGCCCTATTTGAGAAGCGGAAAGAGTGAGTTTTTGGATCATTCTCAATAATCCCTTTGGGTGTCAGCACTTATCCCTATTCCTAAAGTAAATCTACAGCAGTTTTCTGTTGAGCGTGATACGGATTTCTCGTAGGGACTTAGGCAAAGCCTGAGTCCCTACCTGTATTTCATCCAATTGAAAACTGCTGTATTTGTTGTGGGACAAGCGCAAAAACCTATTTCGGATATTGGTACTGTGCGAGTACGCGCGAGCGAAGCTATCGCCGTGAGGCGAATCGCGCCGTCCGATTTCGTTCAAATTTTGCGACTCGGTAACTGAGAAGAAAGGGCTGTAGATCCGCCCAAGGAAACTCAATCTACAGCCCTTGAACTGCGATCGGGCTAGCATTGCCATCAGGCTTTGGGCTGCCGAAATGCCAGCCCACGCCGCCAGACAATTTATGTGTTTAGAAGCTATAAGCCCGATTCTAAGCAGCTTATTGCTCGCAGTGCCACCGCTCAGTTTGAACGCTGGCGATAGCACTAATAATCAATAACTAATAATACAACCTATCGATTTTCAATTATAGGCAAAAATGAGAAGGCAAGCACCGGGCTTTATTCCTACAAAATAGCTGTATTATAACAATCCTAAATGAGTCGTATTTTTTTTACCCACCCGCACCCTCCCCTTACGAAGGGGAGTGGGTAAGAAATTCACAAATGATGCGATGATTGCTATATACCAAACAAAAACTGCACCAAGCCCTCTCAATAGGTGCTTTATAGTGAAATCATCCACTTCTACTACCTATTATTTTTATTTTATAAAAGTCGGTGTTTATATCTAAGATTAGTAATAAGAATGGCTAAAAGTTTTTATAATTAAAATCGGTTTTTAAAGGAATAATGGGCGATAAATCATTATTAAAAACGGCTGGTTAAACAAACAATTTAAAAACTGCTTTTCCAAAATCAAGTAAAAAGAATGGGAAGAAAAGGGTTGCGAACAGGTGAATAAAAATTTTACGCAAAAAAACAATCTGCCCAAAAGCGACAAAATCGAGTATAATAGTATTGCCAAATTGAGTCGCAGTTCAGAAATACTGTAGAAAAAACTAAATTTATTGAAATAGACAGGTGCAAATTGAGGATTGAAGGCGTACCCAAATTGACTAAATATTTGCTGATCGGTTCCACAAAAGCTTACAGTGGCAAGTCTGCCATCGCCCTGGGGATGGCACTCGGACTCCGGGACAAGGGGCTGGCCGTCGCCTACGGCAAACCTCTGGGAACCTGTTTCAGCTCCGAGGGAGGTGGGATCGAGGAGGAAGACGTGCGGTTCGCGGTAGAGACGCTGAAGCTCTCAGAAAGTCAGATGCCGTCAACACTGCTGTATTTGGATGAAGAGACGGTTCACAAGCGTTTGCGGGGAGAAGACAAGACAGATTACCGCCAGTCTTTAGCACAATATTTGCAAGCTCCCAGCGGAGACTTGGTGCTGTTAGAAGGCCCAGCTAATTTGGAGGAAGGTAGTCTGTTTGACTTGTCTTTGGTTCAAGTCGCTGAGGCAGTTGATGCCTCTGTGTTGTTGGTAGCCCGCCCGATCGATCTGTATGTAGACGATTTGCTGTCGGCTAAACAGCGTTTGGGTTCGCGGTTGCTCGGCGTGGTACTCAATGACGTTCCCACGGACAAACTCGAATCCGTAACGGCGACTGTGCGGCCTTTTCTGGAGGCTGCGGGTATTCCAGTTTTGGGAATGCTGCCGAGAAGTGCTTTGCTGCGAAGTGTCAGCGTCAAAGAATTGGTGCACCAATTGAAAGCTGATGTGCTCTGCCGTAAAGACCGTTTGGACTTGATGGTGGAAACCTTGACAATTGGCGCGATGAATGTTAGCTCGGCTCTGAAGTATTTCCGCAAAGCGAGAAATATGGCGGTGGTGACGGGGGGCGATCGCACGGACATTCAGCTAGCGGCTCTGGAAAGCTCGACTCAGTGCTTAATTTTGACAGGCCACTTGCCTCCTTCTCCCCTGGTGATTGGCAGGGCAGAAGAAATGGAAATTCCGGTTTTGTCTGTTGATTTGGATACCTTAACCACGGTGGAAATTATCGACAGCACCTTTGGCAGCGTGCGCCTGCACGAACCGATCAAGGTGGAATGCGTTACTCAGCTAATGGCAGAACATTTTGACCTTGATGGCATGATGGCATCCTTGGGCCTGAGCGATCGAGTCCATTAATAAGAGAGCCGGAGCTGAGGGAAGAAGGTATTCAGCAGAGAGAATTTTTTGTTTAAATAAATAAAAAGCTAAAATTCTTAAATTCTCAATTTTTCTTGAATTCTACCTTGAACTCCGGCTGCCGAATGTCTTGAGACATTCTGCCTTCTGGCTTCCTCAAATCTGCCGCTCCTCTAGTCTGATCTGGTAAATCAGCAATTCTTAACTTCTTTTTGGCGGCAATGGCTAGTGAGTCTGCTAAAATCCACAACGTAGTTTTATTTAATTTAATAAATTCTTTGAGTCAATCAATTGAGCTACCCAGAGTAGATGATTTTTTACAAGAACTTGCGGCGATCCAGCAAACCGGCTCCAAGCGGATTGCTCTTTTGGGTTCTCGCCACGTTCCTATTACCCACCAGCAGCTAATTGAGATGCTGAGCTACGCCATAGTTCTGGGAGGCAATCAGCTCATCACTTCTGGCGCTACAGGCACCAATTCAGCCGCAATTCGGGGGGCAATGCGAGCAGATCCTAATCTGCTGACGGTGATTTTGCCACAAAGTATGAGTCGCCAGCCCCGGGAGTCTCGCGACCAACTCGAACAAGTGATACATTTGGTAGAAAATCCCAAAAATGATAGCTTGTCTCTCCCGGAAGCAAGCGCTATGTGCAATCAGGAGATTATTTCTCGCTGTCAGCAACTGATCTGTTTTGCTTTTCACGAAAGCCACACTTTGCTGAAAACTTGCCAGGATGCGGAGGAACAGCGCAAGGTAGTTACTCTGTTCTATTTTGATTGAACTGCGAGGCGGATGATGCTGTTGGGATTACCTGTGTCGGTTATTCTGCTTGATTGTATTGCTGCTGCTGCTGCGCTGGTTTACGCACCGTTTTTGGTGGTTGCGTTCGCCCGCTTGCAGCTAGGCTATGACCAAGCAGCCCCCCGCGCTATGTTTGAGAGGTTGCCTGCTTACGCTCAGCGGGCAACTTGGGCTCACCAAAATTCGTTTGAGACGTTTATGCTGTTTTCAGCGGCGGCTTTGATGGCTTTTGTGACGGGGGTAGATTCGGAACCGGCAGGTTGGGCTGCGATCGCTTTTACGATCGCCCGGTTGTTGTTTTCGGTTTTCTATATTCTGAATGTGCCGCTGGGGCGATCGCTCATGTTTGCGATTAGTTCTTCTTGCACTGTTTCTTTATTCTATTTCAGTTTCATGGCTGTTAACGGCTAATTTTCAGTAGTCATTGGTTATTGGTTATTGGTTATTGGTTATTGGTTAGTTGTTAATGCCCAATGCCCTGTTTGGCCAATGCCCAATGCCCAATGCCCTGTTTGGCCAATGCCCAATGCCCCATTACCAATTACTAATTTATGGCTGCTAGTTATTCCTTTGATATTGTCAGCGAGTTCGATCGGCAAGAATTAGTCAATGCTGTTGACCAAACAACGCGAGAAATTCAAAGCCGCTACGACTTGAAAGATACCAAAACCACTGTAGAATTGGGCGCAGAATCAATTACGGTGAATACCGACAGTGAATTTACTCTCGACGCGATTCACACTGTTTTGCAAACTAAAGCCGCCAAGCGCAATTTGTCTCTGAAAATTTTTGATTATGGGAAAATTGAAGCTGCTAGTGGTACTAGAGTACGCCAAGAAATCAAACTGAAAAAAGGGATTGACCAGGAAATTGCCAAGAAAATCACTAAATTAATTCGAGATGAGTTTAAAAAGATTCAAGGCTCGATTCAAGGTGATGCAGTGCGCGTTTCGGCTAAGGATAAGGATGATTTGCAGTTGGTAATTCAACGGTTGAAGCAAGAAGATTATCCGATGGCTTTGCAGTTTACAAATTACCGCTAGATTTGATAGTTTCTCAGGACTTCAGTCCTCATAGTTCTAGCGAATAAGGACTAAAGTCCTGATTAGAAACAACTTTTTACCTACTTAATATTAAATATCTAAACCCGTGACTGTTAAGTCGGGAGGATGTTCGACAACAAACTGGTAATATAACTCTTGCTTTGCTTGCGGCGGCAGAGACATTATCCATTCTAGCAGTCCCATTTCACCTGCTACTATCTTCGGATTAGTGAGAGTCGATCGCACTTTAATTTGTTCATTACGGCTGACTGGCAATTGCTCTTGTAGTGTCAGGTGTACTTGCACCTGATGCAAGTTTGTCACATTTAAGCGATAAGCGTAACTCGTGCGCCTCTGCTGACCGATCAGTTTTTTATCTACTTGTCTTTCCACTAATTCCCGCTCTATTTTCAACCCTTCATCTATTCCTAAATTCAGTTTATATTCTTGCCCTGGTGAAACATTTTCTAACTGCACACTGCCGACAAAAGTGTTGTCGCGAAAGATATTTGCTTTACCGGGCAGAAGAGTTGCACCTGTCAGCGGATTCACAACAACTGCTTGCAAATAGGCAAAACTGACTAAGCGCGGAACTGCAATATATTCAGGTTTAAAGGGATAATTTTCGCAGAAAATAGTAACTTTGTGCGGTGTGCCGTCGCTGGGAATCTTGGTACTTCCGCCTACTTGAAATGAGACTGTACCGCCTTCTCTAGATACTTGGGCTGTGACTATTTGAGCTGCTAGGGGCGCTCGTGTTATGGAGCGTGAACGGCCTGCAAAACCTTCAGATAATACCTCTTCTAGGTCTAAAAAATCATTCTCTGATGAACCCCTACCAAAAAATTGCTTTGGCTCGGTTTTATCAATATACCAAGGTTCTAGTTTTGGTGGGAGAGTTCCCATTCCGGGTTTTGCTGTAGATAAAGTCAGCGCTACTCCCGTCCAATCTTCGCCTGTATTTTGATTGACTTCGGCTAGGTAATTGAGATTAATTTGGTTGTTGGTAGTGTTTACTCGCAAGTCGTAAAGGGGAGTCCAACGGGCTCGCGTGACTACATAGGAAACTTCTAGTTCAAAATTGCCGCTGCCACTGGGTTCAATGGCAACAATGATGTTAAAACTTTGCTGCGAATGGGGAGTTTGTACTTGCCCCAACTGCTGCTGCAAAGCTTTTATTTGCTTGTCTATTTCGCGCTGCTGTTTTTCGTGTTGGGCGATCGCACTTACATATTTTAGGTAATTAGTTCCTAAAAAATTGAGCAATTCGCCAGTTTCGTTTAAACCTACCTGCTGTTTGGCGATGCTGCTGGAAAAGAAACCGACGCTTTTTTCGCTCAAACCTTCCACAAATTGGAGCTGAATTTTTCGGGCGGTTATTTTGTCGTTAATTCCCCGTCTTTGGGTTTGTAACTCCTTAATTTGTTGGGTTAATTCGGAAGTGCGATCGCCTACTGGTTCGCTGCTAAACACTCTTTCGGTTCGCACTCCCAGCAATCGCACTGCAACCGTACCCGCACCCGTGGCCCTGACTGACTCTGTTTCGAGGGTTGCGGGTACAGAGGCGATCGCCAATTCTCGCTCGTTTCCTGTCAGAGATACCGTACCGCGGCGCGTTACCAAAGCGCGATCGGTGTAAACTGTAACTTTGGATATGCTAGTATTTAGTGTTTTAATGGTATCAGAATTAAGTATTTCTGAGTCAGTCATTGTTAGTTGCTCCTATTTAATAACCGTTTAGTCGATCGTGCATTTTTCAAAGTAGTTTATTAATCAAACTCAGAAGTTATTGGATTATCTACAACGGAGGAGGCCGGGTTTACGAGATCATTACTTTTACACCTTGATGGTTGGTCAAACCTGCCCCTACAGTTTGATGTTCAAAATGCTAGCGCGGGGGTGGGCAGGTTTATGAGATCGTTAATGTTAGGCATTAATAGTTAATAAAACCCGCCCCGTGGGTTAATTTTAGCTCAGTGGCTCGATTCCTGCCAAATCCAAAATTTGAGGAATTAAATCTTCTCGTTTGACAGCCATCATGTGAACTCCTTGACAAATCTGCCGCGCTAGCTTGACTTGTTCGGCAGCAATTTTTATGCCTTCCTGCAAGGGTTCTGGAGATTTTGCTAAACGATCGATCGTCTCTTGTGGGATGTGAACTCCCGGCACGTATTTTTTAATAAATTCAGCATTTTTAGCTGATTTAAACAAAAATATTCCTGCTAAAACTGGCTTGTTGCAGCCTGCAGCAACGTGGTGCATAAACTTATCCAAAACTTCAAAATCTGTAATTAATTGACTCTGAAAAAACTGTGCTCCAGCCTCTACTTTTTTCTCAAATCGACTTTGCAAACCAGACCAACTGGGGCATTGCGGATCGACGGCAGCACCGACAAATAAATCAGTAAATCCGTCTGTTAAAGGTTTGTCATTCCAGTCTAAGCCGCCGTTCATTTTTTGAATGACTTGTAACAGTCGTACTGATTCAAAGTCGAATACACTTTTTGCTTTAGGATGGTCGCCCGCTTTGACGGGATCACCTGTAAGTGCTAATACATTGCGAATGCCTAAAGCGTGGGCTCCCATGAGATCCGCTTGCAGACCAATTTGATTGCGATCGCGACAAGCAACTTGACAAATTGGCTCAATTCCGTGCTGCACTAAAATTGCCGAAACTGCTAGGGGGCACATTCGCATCACTGCGCGACTCCCGTCGGTGATATTAATGGCGTGCACTCGGTTTTTGAGGCGTTCAGCCATTTGAATTGTGTGAGTCATGTCGCCACCTTTTGGCGGGGCAACTTCGGCGGTAATTATAAATTCTCCGGGGGTGGTGCAGGCTGTGCGAAAACGGTTCATGATTATTTGTCTGTTATTGGTTATTTGTTATTTGACAGTTGACAGTTGTTAGTTGACAGTTGGCAGTTGTTAGTGGGTAGTTGGCAGTTGTCATTCTTAACCAGTAACCAATAACAACTAACCACAAACCACTAAACAGGTAAAGAATAACCGAAAGCTGTCTTAACCTTAGTTAGAGTTTGATTAGCAATAGCTTCTGCTTGTTCTCTTCCGCGACGTAGTACAGACTCTAAATATCCCGGATCGTCCATTATTTCCTTGTATTTATCCTGAATTGGTTTGAGGGCATTAATTGTCGTCTCTGTCAGCAAGGGTTTAAAATCTCCCCAACCCATGTTTTCACACTCCGCTGCTACTCCTTCCTTAGATTTGCCGGAAAGCAGGAGATAAAGTGTCAGCAAATTTCTAGCTTCGGGGCGATCGGGGTCGTCAAATGTCAAACCCCGCACGGCATCGGTTTTGCAGCGCTTGATTTTTTTGGCGATCGCATCTGGCGAATCCAATAAATTAATTCGACTTTGTTCGGAAGGGTCAGATTTCGACATTTTGCGCGTGCCATCTGTCAAACTCATCACCCTCGCACCGTCAGTCCGAATTAACGGTTCGGGAAGTTTCAATACTGGCTTTTCGGGTGTGCCGAATTGGTGATTTAATCTGATGACAATATCGCGGGTGAGTTCCAAATGCTGTTTTTGGTCTTCTCCCACTGGCACTTTGTCGGCATCGTAAAGCAAAATGTCTGCTGCCATTAACACGGGATAATTTAGCAAGCCTGCATTGACATTTTCACCTTGTTTAATTGCTTTTTCTTTAAACTGAATCATATCTTCGAGCCAGTTAATCGGCGTAATACAGTTGAGCAGCCATGCTAGTTCTGTGTGTGCCGAGACGTGGGATTGCACGAAAATAGTAGAATATTCTAAATCGATGCCGCAAGCTAAATACAGTGCGGCGATCGTGTAAGTGTCGGAGGCTAGAGTTGCTGGATTGTGCGGTGCGGTAATTGCGTGCAAATCGACTACGCAGAAGTAATTTTCGTACTGACTTTGACCTTCTACCCAGTTGCGAATGGCACCGAGATAATTGCCGAGGTGAAGATTGCCTGTTGGCTGAACTCCAGAAAGAACGCGCTGTTTGCCCATGAGGAAAGAATAGAATTAAACTCACATTTCTATATTGACACGTTATTTCAATTTCAGGGCTTCTAATTTTCTGGCGGTTGACTGTTGACTGCTGACTGCTGACTGTTGACTGTTGACTGCTGACTGTTGACTGTTAACTGCTGACAACTAACAACGAACAACTGACAACTGACGACTGACGACTGACAACTGACTAATTACCAATCTGTCAGCAACCTTGCTTTCCGCAAAATAAATGTCAGAACAGTTTCTTCGCCCGTAATAATATCGGCTCTGCCTTCCATTCCCGATTGAATCGAATACTGGCGGGGCACATTAGCCGGGGAGTTTCCGAAGAATTGGCCGTTGGTGGATTTGAGTTTTGTTAAATAAGTTTGTTCAGGCTTAATTGCCACTTCGTAATAAGCTGTACCTAAATTATTAGTGGGATTTTGAGGGGCGATCGCATCTGGGGCGATTTCGCTGACAGTTCCTTTTAATGTGCCGTAATCGGGGAAAGGCAAAGCCGAAATCCTGATCTGTACGGGTTGGCCGATTTGGATGCGGGCGATGTCTTGGGATGTCACCTTGGCTTTGACTACCAGGGGTACGTCGCTGGGGACAATTTGGGCGATCGCGCTGCCGGCTTGTACGGTTTGACCAGTATTGCGTACTTCCAATCTGAGAATTGTACCATCCGTGGGCGTGCGGATCACGCTATTTTCTAGTTTTAACTCAATTTGATTTAGTTCTTTTTTAGCTTGAATTAATTGTTGTTGAAGGGACGATCGCTTGACGAGCAAAACCCGCCGACTTCGGCCCAGTCTCTCGGCGACATCCGGCAGCGATGTGGCGAATTTAACTAAAGCGGATTCGATTAATTCCTGTTGGGCGGAACTTTCACTTTCGATGCTTTTAAATTGGGCGCTGGCCAAAATTTGGTTTTCTAAGTCGCGCAGTTGCTGGTTGATTTGCTGTGCTGCTGTTTGAGACTGATTAATTATTTCTTGTAACTGCTTTTTTTGAGCGCCCAAACGCGAAGCGTCTACAACTGCGATCGCATCTCCTTCTTTTACTGTCTGATTCTCGCTGACAGCAATGCTTTCGACGGTTCCTTCGGTTGCTGCTTGCACGACGCGCACTTCTCCGGCGGGACGGACGATCGCGTCTGCTTTGACTGTAGCGCTGTATTTGGTGACGCTAGCGAGGGCAATCACCCCGCCAAAGGTCGCCACCATCAAAATGCCACCCAAAGTCGTCCAGCGGCTGACAGGGGGCAAAAACTGGTCGTTATCAAAGGTTTCAGCGGGTGTGGTTTCGGGAGTGAGAGACATGGCGGCAAGGGGGAGAGGGGAATAGTTTGGAGTTTGGAGTTTGGAGTTAGGGGGAGGGAGAGATCGCTGATTTGTTTTGTCACTTTTATGATCAGCTTTCCGGAAACCAAGCATAGGTTTAGAAGTCTAAATCAAAATTCACAGGGTAAAGGTAAAAATCCGCACAGCTTTGCCGTTCCCACCCACAAACTTCGCCAAAGATCAAGAGGAGTGAAGCCAGAGGGCGACTGTCATGAAAATACGGCGTTTCCGCCATGACTTTTGGCGCTGTTACCGGGTTTTTCCTGTATGCGTAGGTAGTAAGTAAGTACATAGGTATTAATAGGAGTTATTTATGCCAGAAAATCAACAAGGTTCACTCTTCATCGAAGTAACCGATGGAGAATCTGCTACTGTCAACGGTGGCAGCATTACCAGCGGTGTTAGCGGTGCTAAAAGCAACAGCGAGACGGATAACAGCAGCCGCGAGGGTCTCACTATGCTGTTTTTCCTGCCGCAGCCGAGCCAGCTTTATCTGTACGATCCAAACCGCGATCGCCCTTACCCAACCCTAGTGGTTTAGATAGCTGAGTCAAGTTGTGCGA
The DNA here is from genome assembly GCF_036702355.1 of Microcoleus sp. D3_18_C4. Classification (NCBI taxonomy): domain Bacteria; kingdom Bacillati; phylum Cyanobacteriota; class Cyanophyceae; order Oscillatoriales; family Microcoleaceae; genus Microcoleus; species Microcoleus sp. D3_18_C4. The sequence goes on along the minus strand of NZ_JAUBTF010000007.1, from coordinate 21,893 downwards.
TAAAGTAAATTTTGAAAATTTATCCGTAGTATTCCGGATGTCGTACAGGACTACAAGAAGTATTACTCAGTATTTACACAAGAATCTAGAAATTAAATAATATTTCTAGTTTCCCTTCAATTTTATTAAGTTAAACGGAGTCTAATCATGAAAGAAACAAAGGACAATTCACTGTTTGCTGAACTCACCCCTGAAGAATCAGCTAGCGTCAACGGCGGTCACTATTATGCCAATCGATACAATTGTCAGCGGCAGCGGCGCAGTTGGGTCGTGTACCGCCGGAATTGCGACGGTTCATACAGAAGAGTAGTCCGCTACGCCTACTACTAAAGTTTAGTGCTAGTCAATTCAGATCTATAACTGTGGAATCGAGAAAGCACCCATAACTTTATGGGTGCTTTTTGCTGATTGGGTAGTTGGTGATGAGTAATCTTCTTTATGCTCTACCATTATTCATTTTGCAAAATGTTAAAGAACATCCCTTTGATCGGCAAAATGCCATTATTCGGACAAATTAACAGGTTTAAGAAATATCAGGTTGTTCTCCAGCAGAGCGAAGAAGATTGCGGGGCGGCTTGTTTGGCTTCGATCGCGAAATTTTACGGACAAAATTTTACTATTAGCCGCTTGCGAGAATGTGCGGGCACCGGCCAAAAAGGGACGACTCTGCTGGGCTTGAAACAAGGTGCTGAGGCGATCGGCTTTAATGCTCGATCCGTGCGAGCCGCGGCTGCTATTTTAGACCAAATTGAGGAAGCACCTTTACCGGCAATTATTCACTGGAGTGGTTATCACTGGGTTGTTTTGTACGGAAAGCAGGGCGACAAATATGCGATCGGCGATCCGGCTGTCGGTATGCGCTATGTTTCTAAAGCAGAATTAGCAGCAGCTTGGACAGATTGGCTGTGCTTGCTAGTAGAACCCGATGCTGAGCGGTTTTTTGCGGCCGCAGAGGGCCAACCACCCGCCAATTCCTTACAAAAATGGATGCGCCGGATTGGGATTTATCGCCCGATTTTAATGGAAGCATTTTTGCTGAATGTGGTGTTGGGTTTGCTGTCGATTTCTTCGCCTTTTCTCGTTCAACTGCTCACCGACGACATCCTGGTGCGGGGCGACAGACAACTCCTGGCGAGTGTGGCGATCGCAGTTATAGTTATGAACCTTTTTAGCAGCAGTTTAGGATTGGTAGAGTCGAACTTAATTGCTCAGTTTTCCCAGCGTTTAGAATTGGGATTGGTGATGGAATTTGCGCGCAAATTCCTGCGATTGCCTTTGAGCTTTTACGAAACCAGACGCAGTGGCGAAATCGTCAGTAGATTACAAGACATCCAAGAAATAAATAAATTAGTTTCTCAAGCCGCTATCAGCTTGCCAAGTCAATTTTTTATAGCTGTAGTTTCTTTTGTTTTTATGTTATTTTACAGCAAACAACTGACTTTAGCAGCTACAGCTATAGCTCTGTTAATGACTGCCTCTACAGTGGTATTTTTGCCCGTATTGCAGCAAAAAACGCGCAGTTTATTTGTACTGGAAGCAGAAACTCAAGGCGTTTTAGTAGAAACTTTTAAAGGCGCGCTGACTGTCAAAACTACTAGCAGCGGTCAGCAACTTTGGGAAGAATTTCAAACCCGCTTCGGTCGCTTAGCAAAGCTCACTTTCCGCACTACACAAATTGGCATTCTCAACAATATATTTTCTGGTTTTGTTGCCTCTGCTGGCAGCATTACTCTGCTGTGGCTTGGTAGCGGTTTGGTGATTGACAAGGTATTGAGTATCGGTCAGTTGCTAGCGTTTATTAGCATGAATCAAAACGTTACTACTTGGGTGAATTCGCTAGTAGGATTTACTGATGAGATGACTCGCGTGCAGACAGCTACTCAACGGCTGTCGGAAGTCATCGATGCTGAACCGGAAACTAAAGACGATACGAATAAACCTTTTGTAACTATTCAAGACCGCGACGGTATTGTTTGCAAGAGTGTTAATTTTCACTACCCCGGCAGACTTGACCTGCTGGAAAATTTTTCTGTCACATTTCCCGGCGGTCAAGCAATTGCTTTAATCGGCAATTCCGGCTGCGGAAAAAGTACGCTAGCAAAAGTAATTTCTGGTCTGTACCCGCTGCAATCTGGTAATATTAGAATTGGCGGTTACAACTTACAGGATTTGTCTCTCGACAGTCTCAGACAGCAGGTAGTATTGGTTCCTCAAGAAGCGCATTTTTGGAGCCGTTCGATTCTCGAAAATTTTCGTTTGGGCAGTCCAGATATCAGCTTTGAACAGATTGTTAAAGTCTGCAAAATTGCGGGAGCGGATGAATTTATCAGCCAATTGCCTGATAAATATCAAACTGTTTTAGGGGAGTTTGGAGCGAATATTTCTGGCGGACAAAGACAAAGATTGGCGATCGCCCGCGCCATTCTCAACAACCCACCCGTATTGATTTTAGACGAATCTACCGCAGGGCTTGACCCCGCAAGCGAAGCGGAAGTCTTAGAAAATTTGTTGATGTACAGGCACGGGAAAACGACGATTTTTATCAGTCACAGACCGCGAGTGATCGATCGCGCCGATTGGATTATCATGTTAGAACGCGGCCGGTTGAAAATGCAAGGCTCGGCTGCAAAATTGCGATCGATTCCAGGAGACCATTTAGAGTTTTTGCATCCTTGAGTGAGTTAATAAAACGACAGGTTGAAATCTGTCGCTACACAAACAAAACCAGCCTGGGCGGTTGGACACCGAGTCAATCGATTTTAGATTTTAGATTTTCGATTGAAGCATTGACCCTACGGATAAATTCGGGGGGCAAGTTTCATCGGAGACACGTTTTTTATTTCTGGGTCCTGAGTCTGCTTTCGGAATGAATCCGGGGGCTTTTATCCTGGAGGCTTTCGGTCAACAGTCAACAGTCATTTTGGTCGTGCAACCGGAATTGATATCACTCATGACTAATAACTTCTCTAAGATTCTTGAGCCAAAGTACATCGATCGCACAATCCGAAAAACTCCAAAGTGTGATAATAAATCTTGAAAGAATGAGATTGTTGTAGTTGGCTTTCTAAGTGGTGGACGGGGCATTCGTCGATCGTAATGGACGCGCCACATTCCAGACAAGTTAGGTGGTGTTGGTCTTGGTGGGCGGCACCGTAGAGAGATTCGCCACTAGCAAGCGTTCTGACGTGAACGAACCCCTCTCGCTTTAAACCGTCGAGGGAACGGTAAACGGTTGCTAAGCCCATGCTTTGGTCGCTGTTACGCAGTTCTAAGTAGATATCTTGCGCTGAGAGCGATCGATTCAAGTGCTTGAGCAAGTGTAAAATACGCTCCTGACTGCGGGTGCGGTTGGTTCTCATAATTTTTTGTGTAATCTGCTAGAGTCAAATCTGTCCCTATTTCTAGGCTATCTTACTTGGGCTAACCGAATGGCGATCGGCGCGCAGCTCGGTTGTAGAATACAATGGGGCTAACTTTCACATCACCTACCGCAACATTCCCGTGACTCAGAAATATCTTGCCCAAATCTATGTTACCCTCCGCCCTTCTGTTTTAGATCCTGCCGGCACTGCCGTACAGTCTGGTTTGCAACACATGGGATATGACAATGTTGAGCGCGTGCGTATTGGGAAATATGTTGAATTGACGCTGACTGCTGCTGGTGAGTCGGAGGCCCGCGAACAACTCGATCGCGTTTGCGACCAACTTTTGGCCAATCCAGTGATTGAAAATTATCGCTTTGATTTGACTGAAATTCCTGTTGCTGTGGAGACAGCGGCGGCATAAATTCGATCGCCCCTAGGGTGTTTTTAAACCCGGAGAGCCCCCCTAACCCCCCTTAATAAGGGGGGGACAAGAGTGTTCACAGTCTCTATTCAAAAGGCGAGGACAAGAGTGTTCAAAGTCTTCGTTAAAAACACAAGAACTAGAACCACTCAAAGTCCCCCTTCTTAAGGGGGATTTAGGGGGATCTAGACTTTGATACAAGCGAGAGAAACCTAAGATTGCAGTCTTAAGTTGACACCTCTTCCTTCTTCCTTCTTCCCTCTTCCTTCTTCCTTCTTCCTTCTTCCTTCTTCCTTCAGCTTATGAAATTTGGAGTTATTGTTTTTCCGGGTTCAAATTGCGATCGCGATGTGGTGTGGGTGACTCAAGGGTTACTCCACCAACCGACGCGGATGATTTGGCACGAAGATACCGATATTTCGGATATTGACATCATTGTAATTCCCGGCGGTTTCAGTTACGGAGATTATTTGCGGTGCGGCGCGATCGCCCGTTTTTCTCCGGCGATGCGCGCTACTGCGGAACACGCGAAAAAAGGCAAACTTGTACTGGGTATTTGCAACGGTTTTCAGGTGTTGACTGAAGCTGGTTTGCTGCCCGGTGCTCTGGTGCGGAATGCGGGATTGAATTTTATTTGCGATCGCGCTTCTTTGAAAGTCGAACGCGGTAATACTCGTTGGACTGCGGCTTATACTACGGGTGAAATCATCGATTTGCCGATCGCCCACGGCGAAGGAAACTATTATGCCGATGCCGATACTTTAGCAGAACTAGAAGAGCACAAGCAAGTCCTGTTTCGCTACTGTACTCCGGCGGGCAAAATTAACGATGCTGGCAATCCCAACGGTTCGTTAAATAATATTGCCGGTATTTGCAACCGCCAAGGCAATGTATTAGGAATGATGCCGCATCCTGAACGGGCATCCGATCCGATGTTGGGCGAAACTGATGGGGTTAAATTGTTTCAAGGGTTGTTGATGGCAAGTGTTGCTGCTGTTTTGTAGTTGATATTTGGGGTGTCTATAATTTTATGAACAGGCAAGATGCCTGTTCCACAGTAGATTAAATTTGTTGTGGGGTGGGCATCTTGCCCGCCCAAAATCAACAGCCTTTCCGGCCTGTTCGACAATAGATTAAATTCATCTACAAATAGACATCTCCAATAATTACTGTGGCACAAACATCGTGCCTCTTCTTAAAGCTTTAACTGGTTCCCAGACTCCAGCCTGGGAACCTATATCCAGAGGCTCTGCCTCGCTTTAAAGCGACGCACCCTACAAAATTAAAAATGCTAAAATGATTTGAAAGTCAATACATCGGAAAACAGTCCTATGCCTTCACCTTTTCCTGGAATGGACCCCTACTTAGAACACCCCGATTTCTGGCAGGAAACTCATCATTGGTTAATTTCTGCGATCGCGGCATCCTTAGTCCCCCAAATTCGCCCTAAATATGAGGTTGCAATCGACAAACGCATCTATGAAATTACCGATTTAAATGAAAGTAACGACGAGTCCCTTTTAGTAGGTATCCCCGATGTCGCGATTAAGCGTCAATCTAATAACCCGAATATTCCTACAGGTTCAGTTGCTACTGTAAGTATAACACTTCCGACTACCGTTAAAGTGCCTGCTCCTGAAAAAATTAAACAGACTTACTTGGAAGTGCGAGAAATGGCAACGAAACAAGTTGTCACCGCAATTGAGATTCTTTCTCCTGTGAACAAACGTAGTGGAGAAGGAAGAATTACTTATCTCAAAAAACGCCAGAGCATTTTAGGTAGCTTAACCAATTTAGTGGAAATCGATTTACTACGAAAATGGGAATCTCTGCCCATTCTTAATAATTCTATTCAAAGCGATTATCGGGTTTTGGTCAGTCCCAGTAATCGCCGTCCGTTTGCCGAACTTTATGCTTTTAATCTCCGCGATTCTCTACCTATATTTCCGCTTCCCTTGCGCGAGGAAGATGTAGAACCTATTGTTAATTTACCAGAAATATTTGCAGGTATTTACGAGCGCGCTGGCTATGATTATCGGATCGATTACGATCGAGAACCCGTACCGTCTCTATCGGAAGAAGATCGGGTTTGGGCTACCCAAATTTTGCAAGAAAAAGAACTTCGAGATAATTAATTATATTTTACTTTATATCCTAGGGTTAGTCGCGATCGACAATCTCTAAATCCACTTGTAAATTTCGCTGCGACGGACTAAAGGGCAGCCGGCAACATATAATTACTACCAACTATTTAAAAGAGGAATATTTATTTTATGCCACTAATGGACTTAGCTAATTTTAAAACTAGGGTAATTGGATGCAGTGCGGTGATGGCTATTGGACAAGTTATTTCAAATGCGATCGCCAATCCGGGAACTCAAGCAGCAGCGGGTATTATCGGCGGCCCGATCGCAGTTGGGGGAGTTTCTATCTTAGCAGCGATTGCTAGTGGTATAGCGGGGAATATCGCGGCTAATGACCTCGGAAATCGGATGACCGAACGGTTGAGCAAAAATCCGAAGATTCTCGATAATCACGATTTGATTAAGGCCGCGGGTGAGGCGATCGGCTATATTTTGAGAGAAGTTGCGAAGTCCGATCGCTTAATTGCGATCGCCGAAACCAAAAAATTGCCTTATCCAGAAACAGCACTCAGTCAATTAGCCGAGAAAACTCCTGAATACTGGCTGGATATTAACACGAATACAGCCGACTTGTCAAGGGGTTTAAATATTTCCGAAGACCAGTTAACCAAGATTTTTTCTGCGGATGCCGAGGAGTTCGATCGAGTTACCGGATTGACAACGGCAGATTGGGCAACTTTCGTCAACGAATTCGCTGCCAGCGAGGGCAAATCCTTCGATGCGGAAATAGTGGAAGTTGTGGCGGACAAGCTGTACGCAACTTTCCCGAAAGCGTACCGCCAAGTGCTGAAACTGGATGCGGCGAAGGGAGGAGAAAAGTTTGCGACGATGCTGTTGAATCTGCACCAAATTGCTTTGGCAGAACTGAGAGATTTGGGGCTGCAAAATGGGGAAATTCTGCAAAAGTTGGAGGCCGTGGCAACTGGGCAGCAGATTTGTCAAGTGATGGGGAAATTGTCAGCGATAGAAATTGGCATCCGGGACGATTTGGCGAAAGTTCGGGAATTGCTGCAAACATTTATCGATACTTCAGGGCCCCGATTGCCGATTTCTTTGAAGTCCGAGACGATTATTGAAGACCGAACTCAAGACTTTACCGGGCGCAAGTTTGTATTTGAAGAAATTGGCAGTTTCTTGCAAACCAATCGGAAAGGCTATTTTGTTTTAGAAGCAGAACCGGGTGTCGGGAAAAGTTCAATTCTGGCGCAGTGCGTGTTGATGATGAGACGCCGCTGCGTTACTCATTTTAACTCGCGATCCGACGGGATTGTTGATGCCAAAACTTTTCTGGAAAATGCCTGCCTTCAATTAATTGATGGCTTTAAACTTAGGGATAAGTATCGGCAACTGCCGGAAAATGCGACGGCAAACGGCAATTTTTTAGGGCGGCTGTTGGGGGAAGTCAGCGCTACATTGGGCGGGAAAAAGTTGATTTTTGTAGTAGATGCCCTCGATGAAGTCGATTTGAGTTTGCAAAGCAGTGGCAGCAACGTTCTCTATTTGCCGGACGTTTTGCCGGATAACGTTTACTTTATTGTTTCCAAGCGGCCGGAATCTTTGCTTTTGCCGACGACGAAGAATGATCGGGTGTTTGATTTGATGCAGTACGATGCAGAAAGTCTGGAAGATACCAAGGCTTATATTGCAAAACGCACCAGCAATAGCGCGTCGATTCAGAATTGGATTGCCAGTCATGATTTGAGCCTGGAACAGTTTGTGGGGGCGGTGGCCCAAAAAAGCCAGAACAATTTTATGTATCTCCGCTACGTGCTGAATGATATCGAAACCGGCGAGTACATGGATGTTTCTTTGGAAGATTTGCCTAGGGAGTTGACAGGATATTATCGGAAGCATTGGGCACAGATGATGGGCAGGGAAGACGATCCGCTGTTGGAGATGAAAGTTAAGATTATCTACGTGATCTCGAAAGCGCGCGAAGCTGTTTCTCGGGGCTGGATTGCTAAATCGGTAGGCGAGACAGATTTTAAAGTACAGCAGGTACTCAAGAAATGGGATTCATTTTTGCGGCAGCAGCAAGTCAGCGGCGAAAGTCGCTACAGCATTTATCACAACAGTTTTCGCGAGTTTCTGGCAAAAGATGAAACTGTGCAATCTGCGGGGGTTAATGTTGAAGAACTTAACCGTCAAGGTATGAATAACAGGATAGAAGGATCACCGCTATGAGCGATTTGGGTGTGTGGTTGGCGGAGCAAAGTAAATCGGAGCGAGAATATTTGTTGAAGCATCAACCCAGGGATTTCATTGAAATTGGGGGAGATTTCAACCGTTATTATCGTTGGGTGACGGATTTTGGTTTTATTGAGGCGAAGTTAAAATTGTTGGGGGTGCAGCCGCTAATTGAGGATTACGATTTAGGGAGAAATGCAGATGTTTTGCTGTCGGAGGGGCAAACGCAAACGCTGAATTTGATTCAAGGGGCTATTCGCAAATCGGCGCACATTTTGGAAAAGGATAAAACTGAATTAGCAGAGCAATTATTGGGGAGGTTGCTAGATTTTGAAATGACTGATATTCAGGGGTTGCTGGAACAGGCAAATCAGTCGAAAGATAGTGTTTGGTTGCGGCCTTTGAAGGCTAATTTAGAGCGGCCCGGAGAAGGATGTCTGCGAACTCTCATCGGTCATACTGAGTCGGTAAAAGCAGTGGCGATCGCACCAGACGGCCTGACAGCGATTTCCGCTTCAGAGGATAAAACCCTGAAAATCTGGGACACCGAGACAGGTACGGAAGTTAGAACCCTCACGGGTCATACTGAGTCGGTAAAAGCAGTGGCGATCGCACCAGACGGCCTGACAGCGATTTCCGCTTCATGGGATAAAACCCTGAAAATCTGGGACACCGAGACAGGCACCGAAGTTAGAACCCTCATCGGTCATACTAACCGGGTACAAGCAGTGGCGATCGCACCAGACGGCAAAACCGCGATTTCGTCTTCATACGATAACACCCTGAAAATCTGGGACACCGAGACAGGTACGGAAGTTAGAACCCTCACTGGTCATACTGGCTGGGTAAATGCAGTGGCGATCGCACCAGACGGCAAGAGAGCGATTTCGGCTTCAGAGGATAAAACCCTGAAAATCTGGGACACCGAGAGAGGTACGGAAGTTAGAACCCTCATCGGTCATACTAACCGGGTAACAGCAGTGGCGATCGCACCCGATGGTTTAACAGCGATTTCCGCTTCATGGGATAAAACCCTGAAAATCTGGGACACCAAGACAGGTAGGGAAGTTAGAACCCTCACCGGTCATAGTGACTGGATAGAAGCAGTGGCGATCGCACCCGATGGTTTAACAGCGATTTCCGCTTCACGGGGTAACACCCTGAAAATCTGGGACACCAAGACAGGTAGGGAAGTTAGAACCCTCACCGGTCATAGTGGCGGGGTAGAAGCAGTGACGATTGCACCCGATGGTTTAACAGCGATTTCCGCTTCATGGGATAAAACCCTGAAAATCTGGGACACCGAGACAGGTACCGAAGTTAGAACCCTCACCGGTCATACTAAATCGGTAGATGCAGTGGAGATCGCACCAGACGGTCTGACAGCGATTTCTGCTTCACGGGATAAAACCCTGAAAATCTGGGACACCGAGACAGGTACGGAAGTTAGAACCCTCACCGATTATACTAGGCGGGTAAATGCAGTGGCGATCGCACCAGACGGCAAAACCGCGATTTTCGCTTCAGGGGATAACACCCTGAAAATCTGGGACACCGAGACAGATACCGAAGTTAGAACCCTCACCGGTCATACTAGCTTGGTAACAGCAGTGGCGATCGCACCAGACGGCAATACAGCGATTTCCGCTTCATGGGATGAAACCCTGAAAATCTGGGACACCGAGACAGGTACCGAAGTTAGAACCCTCACCGGTCATACTAAATCGGTATATGCAGTGGCGATCGCACCAGACGGCAATACAGCGATTTCCGGTTCATCAGATGAAACCCTGAAAATCTGGGACACCGAGACAGGTACCGAAGTTAGAACCCTCACCGGTCATACTAGCTGGGTAACAGCAGTGGCGATCGCACCAGACGGCAAAACCGCGATTTCTGCTTCACTGGATAACACCCTAAAAATCTGGGATTTGCTTAGTGGCAAAGAAATTGCTAGTTTCAGCGGAGATTTTAGCTTCAATTGCTGTGCAATTTTGCCTGATGGAGTGACAGTTGTAGCGGGCGATGGATCGGGCCGGGTGCATTTCCTGCGATTGGAGGGAGTTAGCGGCGGGGGATAATCGGATTTTTGGGTCGATTCGGGCGATCTAATTTGAAATCCTCGGCGGTTGAAATCCCGGCGGTTTCTAACCGCGTCTACACAAACGATGTCCGCCTACGCGGACGAAGAAGGTATTTGGAGATTGAAAATCATCGGGTGAAATCTTCAACCCGCGAAGGCGGGTTTTGTCTGTGTAGACGCGGTTTCAACCGCCGGGTTTTTTGGGTTTCAACCGCCGGGTTTTTTCTGGATGGGCGATCGAGTTTTTGGTGGATGGGCGATCGAATTTGAGAGAAATGTGCGATCGGGCAATAAGTTGTTCACCAATAAGTGATTAATGGAAACCCGATTAGTGCGATCGTTACTTGTTTCTCGGATTCTATCAGGTTCAAAAAGATTGTGAGTAAAATAAACGGGGTTTGCGTCATTTGTTTTTGTAATTGAGTCTGGTAAAATCTTGGTAACATATTTTTGGGAATAGGCAATCGTGTAATAATTCTGCTGCCTATCTTTTTTTACCACCACACAGCTCAATCCTTACCCCGTCTGGATTTGGGGCGGTTTGTCACCCCCCAGCACACTAACAATCCTATTTTTTAATAGTCGCTTGCAAATAAAGCAGCGGGTCTTCAGCAACCCAACCCAAACCCGAATTGTACCGAACTTCAAAATGCAAATGAGATGGCGGAATGTCCCGTTTTCCCGTCGTCCCCACAGTTCCCAAAACTTCTCCAGACTGCACTTTTTGACCGACTTCTACCGCAATATCTTTCAAATGAGCGTAGCGCGTTTGCTTCCCCGCTTCATGGTTTACCACCACTAAATTCCCGTAATCCCCCTGCGGCCCGGCAAAGGCGACAGTCCCCTCGCCCGCAGCCAAAACCTGCGTACCCTCCGACGCCAAAAAATCTACGCCACTGTGGAAAAAAAATTCGCGCCGCGCCGGATGCAATTGCCGCCCGTAACGCAAAGCTTCCACTGCAGGGGCGGGCAGCGGAAATCCTTGCACCGATGGCGTTGCATCGGGATTGATAGAAGGCCCGATCGACCTATTCACCGCTGGCACAAACACCGTTTTCCCCAAAGGCCTGCACCCGTTCGCCTCAAATAGCAAATCTGCGGGCACTTTGTAAGCTTCTGCCAGTTTTTGCCAATTCGAGCCTGCAGGCACTTCTACCTCGATGCCACTGTACGGAGGAATGACGATCGCACTTCCAGCAGATACTTCACCGCCCCGCAACGTCGGATTTATCCCGATCAGCGCTGCAGGAATCACATTGTACTGCCGCGCGATGCTTTCTATGGTTTCGCCCTGGGCAACAGTGTGGCGACGCAACCGAGACCTAGCCGGACTCGGGCAATCGCGGGCGGGGTCAGGGTTTTCTACAGGTATACCTGAAGGAAGATTTGCAGGTGGGATCTCGGTATTTGCCGCCGTTTTCCCAACGGGTGCGATCGACCAAATTAATGCAGAAATCAGCGGAAATAAGCGTTTAAACCTCATGATCTACAGAAAAAAGTATTCATTGGGGACAGTTGACAATTTTAAAATTCTGTGAACCTGGATATTTACAAGCTCTAGCCACCCCCCAGACTGTAAATCCCAGGCTAAGCCAAGTTAGGATGAGAATTATTAGTTTGAGTCGCTCTTGGCAAATCCGGCAAAATTGCCTGTGATGCCGATGGGCGCCAGCCAGTTAACAGCTATGTTCTTGAGGAAGCGGTACGCCCCGCCCCGCTTCCTTCCCGTCGCCAAGACAAAAATGCTTGATTCCGAACGTGTCTGCGGGGATGAGGTATCTAGCGGGAGTTATTAAATGAGTTTATCTTTTAAGCAAGCGACCCTTTATGTGACTCTGCTGTCAATCGGCGGAGGTATGGGATGGTTGGGAAATCGCTATCTGCAAGGCTCAAATAATCTGGAAACCGGATTGGTTTTGCCAGTAGTGCGCCAGCAAATCCCCCCCTATCCCTCTCCTCCTGTTCAGGAAAATCGGGCAGTCGATCGCAGCAATCCCAATTTTATTGCTGAAGCAGCCGAAAAAGTCGGCCCTGCTGTAGTGCGGATTGACGCATCCAGCAAGGTGGCGAATCAAGTGCCGGAAGCATTCAAAAATCCTTTGTTTCGTCGGTTTTTTGGGGAGAATTTGCCGCAGCCGGAAGAACGAGTCAAGAGAGGTACGGGTTCCGGGTTTATTCTCACTTCTGACGGCCGCATCGTTACTAATGCTCACGTTGTCTCCGGGACGGATACTGTCAAGGTGACTCTCAAAGACGGCCGCGAGTTTGAGGGTAAGGTGCAGGGAGTCGATCCGCTGACGGATGTTGCCGTGGTTAAGATTAATGCTAAGGAACTGCCGCAGGTGGCTTTGGGTCGATCAGACAATATTGTACCGGGACAGTGGGCGATCGCGATCGGCAATCCTTTAGGTCTCGACAATACCGTGACTGTGGGCATTATCAGCGCTACGGGTCGATCGAGTTCCCAAGTCGGCATCCCCGACAAGCGAGTCCGCTTCATCCAAACCGACGCCGCCATCAACCCCGGCAATTCAGGCGGCCCCTTGCTCAACGACCAAGGCGAAGTAATTGGCATCAATACCGCCATTCGCGCCGACGCTCAGGGCTTGGGATTTGCAATTCCGATCGAAACCGCCAAACGAATTTCCGATCAGTTATTCGCCAAAGGTAAAGCCGAACATCCCTATCTCGGCATTCAAATGGTCAGCTTGACTGCCGCCACCAAGGCAGAACTCAACAAACAGCTCGATAGTAATAAAATTACCCTCGATCAAGGCGTAGCCGTGGCGCGAGTCGTGGAAAATTCCCCCGCTCAAAAAGCGGACTTGCGCGCCGGAGATGTCATTCAAAAAGTTGACGGAATTGCGGTTAACACTCCCGGTGACGTGCAAGAACGGGTGGAAAACACTGTTGTGGGCAAAGAACTCGAAGTGGAAATTAACCGTTTGGGTCAAGTTCAGAAAATTAAAGTACGTCCGGGTGCTTTTCCCCTATCGGGTAGCTCCGCCGGTGGGTAATACGATTTTCGATTTTCGATTAAAGAATTAAGAATGACTTACTGCATAAGGATTTGGAGCTTATCTACAGTTGCATTCTTTTTTGAAATTGGTATTAGTTGCAAGGGTGGAGGATGGAAGATGAATCTGATGCTTTATAGTCCTGGAAGCAGTAACCGGGTTTTTTCACCAAAAGCCGCGGTGTAGCGCGAGGGATAGCCGGTTAACAGCCCGGTTTCTTAATTCCCTGTGCCTCCATGATTCAGGATTATGGATTTTTCTGAACAACTTTCATCTTTCTGACTTCCCCAACCCGTTGATTTTTTTACTTGTCTTTGGGTGAGTTTGGTTTAATCGAGCTGGTGCTTGCTAAATTTTCTTCTAGGTACATCCTCTGCTCCATTTGCCTCAAAAAATAGCCTGTCATCATCGCTGAAGCTAGCAAACCTGCTAAGTTTTCGCGATCGGTGGTAATTTCGACGTTAAAATTTTCTGAAGGCAAAACGCCGACAAGTCCTTGAACGTTATGAGAGATTATTTCTCTGATGTCGGGGCTGACGGACTTGGCGACGCGGGCTAGAACCTCCGGGGATTGGTGTTGGAGGTACTTCAGCAGTGGATTGACTGCGGTTTGTTGGGCATTGGATGCGTCAAAGTCAGGGTGAAAAACCATTTGGCGATTCTTAATTTCTGGCTGGTTACATTCTACTTCAAACTACTCGTCATTGCTTGGGTACAAATTTGCCTGAAAGTCAATTTGCAATTGTTTTGGCAGTTGATCTACTTGAAAGTACCGATGAAATTTCTCGGTAACTTGTAACCAATACGACCGCCCCTCAGCAGGCCGCCGTTTGCGAACGAAACCCATTTCTACCAGTTCCTGCACTTGTTGGTAAGCTCCTGAACCTCGCAAGTTAACTAAATCTGGCTGAGCGATGCCGCCTTTGAGGGCGATCGCAGCCAGCGTCCGCAAAGCTCCCACACCTAATTCTGGAGGTATTAAAGTTTGCATTAAACTGGCAAACTCTTCTCTGAGTTGCAGGCTGTATCCCGTGGGGGTTTCGACGACTTCTAATGCACTGTCGCGGTGGGACGAGTCAGACATGAGTTCGATGATGGCGTCTTCGGCTTCGGCTCGATCGCACTTGGCAATCTCGGCAATTTCTGCGATCGACACTGGCTGACCTTTTAGGTAAAGTATGGCTTCTATTGTTGTGGCTAAGCGAGTCATTTGGGAATTGGTAATTAGGAATGGGGACGTGGAAAGAAGCAAGGAAGAAGAAAGACTCAGGAAAACAACAGTTATCGGTATTTCCGTAACTTCGGTGTCGTGAATAATGAGAGTTAGGAATAAACATTCCCCTTACACAAATTATTAATAGTGTAGGTTAGGTTGATGAACAAAACCTACACTATTAATTTTCTTTTTTTATATCAGTCCGAGACGCAGAAATATATAACGTTTCTGGCTCTCCTGAGCTTATGGTGTAAGATAGATCAACCAATACACCTGACGGGGTGACACCCCCGTCATAACCCCTAGCTGACGGGGTTGTGACCAATTTATGGTAAAAAAAGATGGGTCAGTATTGTTAAGAAACCCCATCAGTTAAAATGTTACCTCAATCATACCAAATTTGTTTCCAACGGTCGCTCAAAAACGCCTAATACTTGACTCTGACTATTGTAGTTTTTCTGCTCCCAACCCATAAACAAGTGAGTATAGCCCGTCACCTAAAAGTCGGGTGTCAATTAGTAATTGCATTGGATAGAACTCAATGGAAAGATTATAATGTCTTAATGGTAAGTGCCATAGTTCAAAAAAGGGCATTTCCTGTATTCTGGACGCTGTGAGATAAACATGGGGTTTCTAATACAAGTCGAAGAGAAACAAGTGTTATGTCCAGTTATTCGCTTGTTAAAAAGATATAAATTAGTAATTGTTTGCGCTCGGTAATTTCAGTAACTGCTCACCGCAACCCGGTTGCGGTGAGCAGTTACGACTTTGGCCGCTTACAAATGAGCCTCTTGCTAATCGAACATTTGAAAATCTTGATGACTTAGAAAAGGTTTTATTTACTCGCTACAAACAATTACTCCAACAGTAAGATTTAATTCGGGGTTTCACAAACTTTCACTGGTGGCCTCAAGTTCCCGTTGCTGCTTAATTATGGGTAAGTACCCGGACATGATATAAGATTGAGCCTCGAATTTATAATTTTAGTTAGTGGGATGAAAGATCTTGTCGGGTCGATCGCACCTGGGCAATCTCACTCAGTTGGTGGCGGGCACGAGTCAGAGGGGTCTGTGTTTCCCAGTTGCGATCGCCCTCATCGAGCTCACGTTAACTATGAATCAAAGCGTTTATCTCAAAAAAAAATAGGCTAGCTATATTTCACAGCGCCTATCTCAATCAAAATTTTAATGGTTCCCCGCAACGCCGTCTTACCTCAGCTTTTGACCTGGTATTTTACCAGGTGGGTACCGTTGGCTCGGACTTAAAGTTTCTGGGTACAAGCCCAGTTTACTGCTGTCCAAACATCTTGATTCCCGAGAGTTAAGAGTTATAGATCAAAAAAACATTATTGGCAGTCACCAACGTCGCAGTAGAACCTTTATTTAATATATACCAACTAACCAGATTTTGGCAAGCTTCGAGCAATTTAACTTGCATACCAGATAGATTCAACGGTTTGAGCGAGATCCTCTGCTGACGATCGCCCCTGAGCCACCAAGTCCGCGTCGATCACAACTGTAACGTGACCGAGTTTGCGACCGGGACGCGCTACTTTCTTACCATACCAATGGACAAAAGCACCACTAATTTGTGCCAGTTGTTTTCTTTTTGCTAAATAATCTGACTCAGCCGACTCGTAACCTAGCAAATTTACCATGACAGCGCCTGCACATTTTAAATCGGAATTCCCTAAAGGCAGTTGACAAACTGCACGCAAATGCTGTTCAAATTGTGAAGTTTCACAGGCATCGATGGTAAAATGTCCCGAGTTGTGGGTGCGGGGTGCAATTTCATTGACTAACAGCTTATTATCAGCGGTTAAAAATAATTCAATGCCGAATATGCCGACAGCTTGCAAACTGTTGAGGAGAGTGCGGGCGATCGCACAAGCTTCAGTTTTGACATCTAAACTAATATCAGCGGGCGCAATCACCACATGACAAACCTGATTTTGCTGCTGAGTTTCGACGATCGGATAAATCGCAATTTCGCCATTTGCCGATCGAGCCGCAATCACTGCCAATTCGCGATCGAACGGCACAAACTCTTCCACTAGCAAAGACTGACCTTGGAGTGTAGCACGAATTGACTCAAAACTCCCCCGATCCTTAACAATAAAAGTACCTTGGCCGTCATAACCGTGGCGGCGAACTTTGACGACAAAGGGAAAGTCGATCGATCCAGCACCCGAGTCTCCTGCAATCTGCACGCTGTCAGAAACAGAAATTGCCGGAAAGTCGATCGCCACCGCCTTAAACAATTCCGGGGGCAAATCCGCGCTGCAATCCCATTCCCAAAACCTCGGAGTTGGCAAACCCAAACCTTGTAAATAACAGCGTTGAACGTACTTATCCAACAAAGGAGAAAGCGACGACAAACTCGGCTGAAATAACACACCTTGCTCTTCTAGCGACCGCAAACCATCCAAATCCACAAACTCATTTTCAAAAGTAATAACATCGCAGCCAGCCGCCAATTGAGCCGTAGCCAAAACATCATCAACAGCAGCCAAAACAGCATCAGCAGCAACAGAAACTGCTGGGTCAGTAGCATGGGGAGTTTGTACTACCAATTCAATACCGAGCGCCCTAGCAGCATCCCCCATCATCGAAGCTAGCTGGCCGCCGCCGACAACGCCCACCCGCTTAAATTTGGCAGACGAACTCGCAGCGGTTTGATTTGATTTCATGTGAGTAAAATTCCCCAGAGTCAACCTGCCTATCTTATCGCTATTTGTCCCCGGATCAATTATAGTAATTGCAGAGTTAAAAGCCAGAAAAGAGTTTTAATTGCCTGATTAAATCGAGGCAGAACCCAGAAAAATTGGGCGGCTAAAGTCTTTAATTATTGCACCCTCCCAGCCATTGAGAAACAGCCGTCGAACGCCACCCCTCCAGAAAAGTGCCACATCTAGCAATTCCCTAGCGCCAAGCATGGCATAATTGACAGCACTGCAAAAAGCAGATAGACAGATGCCAACACTGAAAATCAGACATTCAGGGAACACAATTTATAGGTGAGGATACTGTGAAAGTTTTAGTTGTGGGAAACGGAGGTCGCGAACACGCGATCGCAAAAAAACTGCTAGAATCTACGCGGATTAAACAAGTATTCTGCGTACCGGGCAACGGCGGCACAGCTACCACCCCAGGCTGTCAAAATCTGTCGCTCAACATCGACGACTTCCAAGGCATCGAACGCTTTGTGATGGTCAACAACATCGGATTAGTCATCGTCGGCCCCGAATTGCCCCTATCGCTAGGCATCGCCGACTATTTCCAACAGCGAAAAATGATGATTTTCGGCCCCACCAAAGCCGGCGCCCAAATTGAATCCAGCAAATCCTGGGCCAAAGAATTGATGCTCGAAGCAGGCATCCCCACACCCAAAGCTGCCGTATTTACAGACGCAGAAGCAGCAAAAGCATACGTTCTAGAACAAGGAACCCCGATAGTTATCAAAGCAGACGGACTCGCATCAGGCAAAGGAGTCACCGTTGCCACCACCGTCAAAATGGCTCACAGCGCCATCAACACCATTTTCCGAGGCGAATTCGGCACCGACAACATCCGAGTCGTCGTCGAAGAATTCTTAACAGGTCAAGAAGTCTCGATTCTCGCCCTCACCGACGGCATCACAGTGGAACCGTTGCTGCCGGCCCAAGACCACAAAGCTATCGGCGAAGGCGACAAGGGAGCCAACACCGGCGGTATGGGAGCCTACGCCCCAGCGCCCCTTGTCACCCCGGAACTCATGGAAAGGATTCAAGAAGAAATTCTCGAACCCACCCTCGCAGCACTCCAAAAACGCAAAATCGACTACCGGGGTGTACTCTACGCAGGTTTAATGATTACGCCAGAAGGAGAACCCACAGTCTTAGAATTCAACTGCCGTTTCGGAGACCCCGAAACTCAAGCCGTTTTGTCACTGCTGGAAACTCCTTTAGAAGATTTGGTGCTGGCCTGCTGTCAGCAGCGTCTCGGTGAATATTCTATTCGCTGGAAGTCGGGAGCCTCTGTTTGCGTAGTTTTGGCTTCTGGAGGCTATCCTGGAAGTTATCAAAAAGGCAAAGTTATTACAGGTATCGAGGAAGCTGAAGCCAAAGGAGCAGAAGTGTTTCACGCCGGCACTCAGTTGAAGAACCAGCAGTTGGTGAGCGACGGCGGCCGGGTTTTGGGCGTCACTGCGACGGGAGAAACTTTGGAACAAGCTATTTCCAAAGCTTATGCTGCAGTTGATTGCATCCAATTTGAAGGGGTTTACTGCCGTCGGGACATCGGTCGCCGAGCTCTGGGCGATAAAAATTAGGAATTGCGACATCGGCCGCCATCCGAAAGCCAAGCAATCTCAATGTAGAAATGTAACAATGAAGTTTGGTATCTCTGCGGTGGCGGTAGCGGACAAGTCGCATCAGAAAAGTCGATCGGGAGCCAACTGAATTGATCTTGCTATTAATATTGAACTGGTGAACTGGTGAAATGCTGGCCATACTAAACAAAATCGGAGAAATTATTGCCCGCTGGTGGTCGGATTTTACCCTCCAGACCCGCCTGATGGCCGCTGCTACCCTCGTAGTGTCGTTAATTATGAGCGGCCTGACATTCTGGGCGGTGAATACTATCCAGCAAGACGCCCGACTTAACGATACTCGTTACGGCCGAGACCTCGGCCTGCTGTTGGCGGCAAATGTGGCGCCCCTGATTGCCAAAAACGATCGCTCCGAAGTCGCCCGCTTTTCCCGCCAATTTTACAGCAGCACCTCCAGCGTCCGCTATATGCTTTACGCAGACGAAGCGGGAGATATTTTCCTGGGGATACCCTTTTCGGAATCCGAGGTGGAGACTTCCCTGACGCTGCGCCGCCAGATCAAACTTCCCGATAATTTTCTCGCCGATATTGAGGCGAGAAATTTAACTTCTTTGCCTTTGGTGCGGCAGCATTTGACGCCAGATGGAGAAGTGACCGATGTATTTGTGCCGTTAATTCATGAAGACAAATATTTGGGAGTTTTGGCGATCGGCATTAACCCAAATCCCGCAGCAGTTATCTCTTCAAATCTGACTAGGGATGTCACTTTAGCAGTATTTGTCACTATTTGGGTGATGGTAATTTTGGGAGCTGTATTTAATGCCCTGACAATTACTCAGCCGATTAAACAATTAGTCTTTGGGGTCAAAAACATCGCCAGCGGGAATTTTAAGCAGCGAGTTGACCTGCCTTTGGGTGGAGAATTGGGCGAGTTGATTGGCAGTTTTAACGAGATGGCCCAGAAACTCGAAAGTTATGAAGAACAAAATATTGAAGAGCTGACAGCGGAAAAAGCTAAGTTAGAAACTTTGGTTTCAACGATTGCTGATGGCGCGCTTTTATTAGACGCAAATTTGCAGGTGATTTTAGTTAATCCGACGGGGATGCGGATTTTTGGATGGGAAGGCAAAAATGCGCTCGGAGTAAATGTTCTGAACATTTTGCCTTCGGAAGTGCAGCAGGACTTGGCGAGACCTTTGCAGGAAATAGCTGCGGGCGATCGCGAAGGCGGCGAATTTCGCATCTCTCTGAGCGAACCAGTTAACCGTACAATTCGGATTGTTTTAACTACTGTCATTCTGCACAAAGCGCCCGGTGCCGAACCGCTGTGCAAAAGCTGCATCCGCCATGAGGAAGATACCTGTAACGAGCCACAACGCCCGCTAGCTGTAGAGTGTACTTTCTACGAGCAAACCTTCAAGCATCAAGGTTCCGGAAATTACCGAGAAAGTCTCAAAGGCATTGCAATGACAGTGCAGGACATTACTCGCGAAGTAGAACTCAATGAGGCTAAAAGCAATTTTATCAGCAATGTTTCTCACGAATTGAGAACACCTTTATTTAATATCAAATCTTTTATCGAGACTCTCCACGAGTACGGAGAAGACCTTCTAGAAAGCGAGCGCAGGGAATTCCTAGAAATTGCCAACCGAGAAACCGATCGACTAACTCGTTTAGTTAATGACGTGTTAGACTTGTCGCGACTGGAATCCTGCCGAGTTTATCACTTGGAAGCTGTTGACCTTCCGCAAGCTGTGGAACAAACCCTGCGGACTTATCAGTTAAATGCTAAGGATAAAGGCATTGAATTAGAGCAAGAAGTTGACCCGTATTTGCCGCCTGCTTTAGGTCATTACGATTTGTTACTGCAAGTATTTGCAAATTTAGTAGGAAATGCCTTAAAATTTACTCAGTCCGGCGGCAAGGTGGCCATTCGAGCATATTTGCTAGAGCCGGAGGCGCCCACCCAGAAAGACGATCAATCCGTCCACCACAACTTGTCACCGGATGCTCAACATTGTCCGGTAGTGCGGATCGAAATTTCTGATACGGGAATTGGCATAGATCCCGAAGACCAACAAGCAATATTCGATCGCTTTTTCCGGGTAGAAAACCGAGTACACACTTTAGAAGGAACGGGATTAGGTCTTTCTATTGTCAGAAACATTATTGACAAGCACCACACTAAAATTAATTTAGTTAGCGAAGTTAATGTGGGTACGACTTTCTGGTTCGACTTGGCAGTTTATCAGCCGAAAAAAACAGTAGAGATGGAAAATTCTTGGCCAGTGGAAGCAACGGTGGAGAGTGAAACAATTGCGAGTCATATTAAGTGAGCCCACTTAATTAAACGTAAAATGCGATCGGTGTTAAAGCCCCGACTTCTTTAAGAAGTGGGGTAGATGCCTATTCTTTGTAAAGATTCTCCTCATAGGCCTGACAAAACGCTGACATCATCAGTGTGGGTTATCCTTAGCTGTCCTATCTAAGCTCAATTTTACCGATAAAACTACATACCAACACCAATAAGTACCAACCCCCAATAGTCCCCCCTCTGTCAAATTAGTCATTAGCATAAATGTTAATAAATACAAAGGCAAACCTGACTCTGGAAAACTTCCTTTAACTAGGTACTTTATACCTCTAAATATATTATTCAAGAATGACCCAATAAACAACAAGAGTCCGGTCCAACCCAGCTCGCAAAGTATATCAAGAAAACCATTGTGAGAGTGGGGTGGCACAAAACCAGTTTTAGCTACTATAATTCCGTAAGCGGGATTTTCTGAGCCACGCCAAAACTGCCAAAATCCTTTCATTCCATAACCAAATATGGGATGATTTTGATTAATTCGATCAATAATTAAAGGCCAAAAATCGGTTCTACCGGTTAAAGTCATATCTTTTTTCAAACCATCCACAATAATAGCCTCTAAATTATTTAACACCAAAATACTTATACCTATACTACCGACCAAAAATAAGATAAAGCAGAGAAAAGCCCATTTTACAGGTAATCTTTTTAAGAGGGCTAAATAACTCCACAAACTGATTAAGACCACTGTCAAAATCCGACTAGTACAGCTCGGCGTAAGTAGACAGACTATATTTGTGGTAGAATAACATAGTTAGTTTAGACCAGTTTCGGTAGG